>DASSXE010000350.1:0-5732 GCA_035704125.1 Arthrobacter sp. | reverse complement strand
GGCAAGACCCTGAACCGCCTGGTCCGGCACGGCATCGGCGTGCACCACGCCGGGATGCTGCCGAAGTACCGCCGGCTGGTGGAGCAGCTGGCACAGGCCGGCCTGCTGAAGGTCATCTGTGGCACGGATACCCTGGGCGTGGGCATCAACGTCCCCATCCGGACCGTGCTGCTGACCGCGCTCAGCAAGTACGACGGCGTCCGCACCCGGCTGCTCAACTCCCGGGAATTCCACCAGATCGCCGGGCGGGCCGGACGGGCCGGCTACGACACCGCCGGCACCGTGGTGGTGCAGGCACCCGAGCACGTGATCGAGAACGTCAAGGCGATGGCCAAGGCCACGGCGAAGTTCGGCGACGACCAGAAGAAGCTGCGGCAGGTGGTGAAGAAGAAGCCACCGGAAGGTTTCGTCTCCTGGGGCGAACCGACCTACCAGCGGCTGGTCGAGTCGGTGCCTGATCCGCTGGCCTCGAGCTTCACCGTCACGCACGCGATGCTGATGAACCTGATGGAACGTCCAGGTGATCCGTTCCAGGCCGCCCGCCGGCTGTTGACCGAAAACCATGAATCCCGGGCCGCGCAGCTGAGGCTGATGAAGCGGGCCCTGGGCATCTACCGCGAACTGCTGGCGGCCGGCGTCGTGGAACGGATCCCGCCCGCGGAGCAGGGTCCGGACGGACGGACCGTCCGGCTCACCGTCCATCTGCAGGCAAACTTCGCCCTGAACCAGCCGCTCTCCCCGTTCGCCCTGGCCGCGCTGGAGCTGCTGGACCCGGAGTCGCCGTCGTACGCCCTGGATGTGGTCTCGGTGATCGAGTCGACGCTCGAGAAGCCGCGGCAGATCCTCTCGGCGCAGCAGAAGAAGGCCCGCGGCGAGGCGATCGCCGCCATGAAGGCGGACCGCATCGAGTACGACCAGCGGATGGCCATGCTGGAGGAAGTCACCTACCCGCAGCCGCTGGCAGAGATCCTCGGCGAGGCGTTCGACGTGTACCGCAAGGCGGCGCCGTGGATCGGCGACTTCGAACTTGCGCCCAAGTCGATCATCCGCGACATGTACGAACGGGCGATGAACTTCGGTGAGTTCGTGCAGTTCTACGGCCTGGCGCGGTCCGAGGGCATCGTGCTGCGCTACCTGGCGGACGGCTTCAAGGCGCTGCGGCAGACCGTGCCGCAGGACGCCCTCCGTGAAGACCTCGAAGACCTCATCGCCTGGCTCGGTGAACTGGTCCGGCAGGTCGACTCCAGCCTGCTGGACGAATGGGAAGAGCTCACCTCCGGGTTGGCGCCTACCCCGCACGACGCTCCGCCGCCGCCGCCGCCGTCGCTGACCTCCAACATCCGGGCCTTCCGGGTGATGGTCCGCAATGAGATGTTCCGGCGGGTGGAGCTGTTCGCGGACGAGGCCGCCACGGCGTTGGGCGAGCTCGACGGCGGCGACGGCTGGGACGCCGAACGCTGGGAGGATGCGCTGGACGACTACTTCGACGAGCATGACGACATCGGCACCGGCCCGGATGCCCGCGGCCCCGGGCTGCTGATCATCACCGAGGAGCCCGGCCGCTGGAAGGTACGGCAGATCTTCGAGGACCCGGCCGGCAACCACGACTGGGGCATCTCGGCGGAGGTGGACCTGGCCGCCTCGGACGAGGCCGGCAGCGCCGTCGTCCGGGTGACCGACGTGAACCGTCTGTAGCCGCTAGTAAACTGCAGACCATGAGTGTAATCCGGCCAGCCGCCGCCTCCGACGTCCCCGCCATCCTGCAGATGATCCACGACCTGGCCATCTACGAGAAGGAGCCGGACGCGGTCCGGAACACCCCGGAGATGCTGGAAGAGGCCCTGTTCGGCGACAATCCCCGGGTCTTCGCGACCATGGCGGCAGACGAGGCCGGCGATGTCCAGGGCTTTGCCTTGTGGTTCCTGAACTACTCCACCTGGGAGGGCGTCCACGGAATCTACCTGGAAGACCTGTACGTGAAGCCCGGGGCCCGCGGAGCCGGCCACGGCAAGGCCCTCCTGCAGCACCTCGCCGGAACCGCCGTCGAACGCGGCTACGCCCGCGTGGAATGGAGCGTGCTGGACTGGAACGAACCGTCCATCGCTTTCTATAAGAACCTGGGCGCGGCGCCGATGGACGAATGGTCCACGTTCCGGCTGACCGGGGAAGCCCTGACCGCGTTCGGCGGGTCCCGGACGGCTGCCGCCCGTGGTTGAGTCTGTCCTCCCTGCACAGGCATCACTCCCGGCACAGGCAGCGCCGGCCGGCCCGCAGTCCGGGGCGGTCCCGCACGTCGTCAAGGCAACGCACACCTACCGCGGGATGCGCACCGCGGAGCACTATTTTGAGGTCCCGCTGGACCACTCCGATCCGGCGGGTGAGACGGTCACAGTCTTTGCCCGCGAGTACGTGTCCGCCGGGCACAGTGAACAGGCTGCCGCGGACCTTCCGTGGCTGGTGTTCCTGCAGGGCGGTCCGGGCGGGCGCGGCAACCGCTTCGCGTCCCTGGGCGGCTGGAGCAAGGCCGCGGCCAAGGACTTCCGGATCCTGATGCTGGACCAGCGGGGCACCGGCCTCTCCTCCCCCGTCGACCGCAACACCCTGCCGCTGCGGGGCAGCGAGCGGGACCAGGCGGAGTACCTCACGCACTTCCGGGCCGATTCCATCGTGGCGGATGCGGAGGCCATCCGGCGCACCCTGGGCGCGGCGCCGTGGACCGTCTACGGGCAAAGCTACGGCGGTTTCTGCGCCCTGACCTACCTTTCCTTCGCGCCCGGGGGCCTGCGCGAGGTGCTGATCACCGGCGGGCTGGCACCGCTGACGGGCCCGGCCGACCGGGTTTACCAGGCGACCTTCCGCCGGGTCGCCGCCCGGAACGCCGAGTACTTTGGCTGGTATCCGCAGGACCGCGAGCTGGTGAACCGGATCGCCGGCCACCTGCGTGCGACGGAGGAACTGTTGCCGGACGGCACCCCGCTGACGGTGGAGCGCTTCCAGATGGTGGGCTCGTACCTCGGCGGCAACACCAGGGTGGACGGGCTGCACCACCTGCTGGAGGACGCGTTCGTCAGCACGCCCGGCGGCGACCGGCTCTCCGACACGTTCCTGGAGCAGGTCCGGGGCCTCGTGTCCCGGGCGTCCAATCCGCTCTACGCCCTGATGCACGAATCGATCTACGGCCAGGGTGACGCGACCGACTGGGCCGCCTTGCGCGTGCTGCAGGACTTCCCCGAGTTCCGCCCGGATGTTCCCGCTCCCCTGCTCACCGGCGAAATGGTTTATCCCTGGTACTTCGAGCAGGATCCGGCCCTGCGGCCGCTGCGTAGCGTTGCCCGGCTGCTGGCCGAGAAGGACGACTGGAAGCCGCTGTATGACCCGGAGCGGCTGGCCGTGAACACCGTGCCCGTCGCGGCGGCGGTGTACACCGATGACATCTACGTGGACCGGGACCTGTCCCTGGAGACCGCCGCGGCGGTGCGCGGGCTGCAGGTCTGGGAAACGGACGAGTTCCACCACGACGGGATCGCCGACGACGGCGAGGCCATCTTCGGCCGGCTGCTGACAATGGTCCGTTCCGGCCGCGGCTGACCCGGCGGCTGACCCGACTCGACTAACACAGCAAAGCGGGGCCGGCCTTGATGGCCGGTCCCGCTTTGCGTGCATGCTACTCGGCGTCGGTCAGGCTCTTGCGGGAGTCTTCCTCGAGCCGGGCGTCCAGCTTGGACTTGGAGGCCTTGGAACTGTAGAGGCTGGCGACCACCGCAATGATGATGGTGCCGATGATCACGGCCAGGGAGACGTAGGTGGGGATCTCGGGGGCCCACTCGATGTGCCGGCCGCCGTTGATGAACGGCAGTTCGTTCACGTGCATGGCATGGAGCACCAGCTTCACGCCGATGAACGCGAGGATGACCGACAGCGCGTGCTTGAGGTAGACCAGCCGGGTCATCAGTCCGCCCAGCAGGAAGTACAGCTGGCGCAGCCCCATCAGGGCGAAGATGTTCGCGGTGAAGACGATGAAGGCGCTCTGGGTGAGGCCGAAGATCGCCGGGATGGAGTCGACCGCGAAGAGCAGGTCGGTCATGCCGATGGTCACGAAGACGATCAGCATGGGGGTGAAGACCTTCTTGCCGTCCACGACGGTGCGCAGCTTGCCGCCGTCGAACTTCTCGGACATCGGCAGGACACGCCGGATCCGGGCGATCAGCGGGTTTTCCTTGTCTTCCTCGTCCTCGCCCTCGTCCTGGGCCTGCTTCCAGGCGGTCCACAGCAGGAAGGCACCGAAGATGTAGAAGACCCAGCTGAACTGTTCGATCACGATCGCGCCGAGCAGGATGAAGATGCCGCGCAGCAGCAGGGCGATGATGATGCCCACCATCAGGACTTCCTGCTGGTACTTACGGGGCACCGAGAAGCGCGCCATGATGATGATGAAGACAAACAGGTTGTCGATGCTCAGGCTGTATTCGGTGACCCAGCCGGCGATGAACTGGCCGCCATATTCGGGGCCGGTGAAGAGGAACATCGCCCCGGCAAAAAGCAACGCCAGGCCGATGTAGAACGAGACCCAGAGGCCGGCTTCCTTCATCGAGGGCTCGTGCGGCCGTTTAAGCACCAGAAGCAGGTCGACGGCGAGGATGAGGCCGAGAACGACAAACGAGCCGATCTCAAACCAAAGGGGAAGTTCAGGCACGGAAAGACCTTTCGCAGGGTACAACTCAGCGGTGTAAGTCTCTCCGACACCTCCGCTGCCCCGGGCCTAGGCCTTTAGGTGCTGCTTCACTGCCCGCTACGTCCGGCATGGCGACTGCGCCATGCGTGCTGACGACCGTAGCACTTGGGATACTCCCCTACGTGCCTATCAGTTTACCCTAGGCGTGACCGGCGGACTGCATCTGCCGCAGCTCCTTTTTGAGGTCACCGACCTCGTCGCGGAGCCGGGCGGCCAGCTCGAACTGCAGCTCGCCGGCGGCGGCGTGCATCTGCTCGGTGAGCTGCTCGATCAGGCCCACCAGGTCTTCCGCCGGTGCCGCGGCGAGGCCGTCGGCGCGGACCTTGGCGCCGCCGTTCTTACCCTTGCCCTTGCCCGTGCCCCGGCCGGCGCTGGCCAGCAGTTCACGGGTATCCGCGTCCTCCTTGGCCAGCTGGTCAGTGATGTCGGCGATCTTCTTGCGCAGCGGCTGCGGGTCGATGCCCCGCTCCGTGTTGTAGGCGACCTGGATCGCCCGGCGGCGGTTGGTCTCGTCGATGGCCTGGGC
Source organism: Arthrobacter sp. (assembly GCA_035704125.1). Classification (GTDB taxonomy): domain Bacteria; phylum Actinomycetota; class Actinomycetes; order Actinomycetales; family Micrococcaceae; genus Arthrobacter. The sequence continues at coordinate 474 of DASSXE010000350.1, read as the reverse complement.
CATCGAGTCGGTGATCCGGTCCGCGTACATGTGGACCTCGCCGGAGACGTTACGGGCGGCGCGGCCGATGGTCTGGATCAGCGAGGTGGCGGAGCGCAGGAAGCCTTCCTTGTCCGCGTCCAGGATGCTCACCAGCGAGACCTCCGGAAGGTCGAGGCCCTCACGGAGCAGGTTGATGCCGACGAGGACGTCGAAGACGCCCATCCTGAGTTCGCGGAGCAGCTCCACACGGCGCAGCGTGTCCACGTCGGAGTGCAGATACTCGACCTTGACGCCGTGGCCCACGAGGTAGTCGGTGAGGTCCTCCGCCATCCGCTTGGTCAGCGTGGTGACCAGGACGCGTTCGTTCTTCGCCGTCCGGGTCTTGATCTCCCCCAGCAGGTCATCGATCTGGCCCTTGGTGGGCTTGACGATGACCTCGGGATCGATCAGGCCGGTGGGCCGGATGATCTGCTGGACGAAGCCGTCCGCCTT
>DASSXE010000200.1:0-6103 GCA_035704125.1 Arthrobacter sp. | reverse complement strand
TTCCCGGCCGGGCGCGTCCGGCTAGAGCTTGGCGCCGGTGAAGCCGTTCTGCCGCCACGCCTCGTACACCGCGATCGAGGCGGCATTGGCCAGGTTCAGCGAGCGCAGCGCCGGGAGCATGGGCAGGCGGACGCGCGAGGTCACATGCGGGTCGCGTTTGACGTCCTCGGAGAGCCCCACGGACTCGCGGCCGAACATCAGGACGTCGCCGGGACGGTAGCTGATGTCCGTGTAGGAGGTCTCACCGTCGGAGGTGAAGGCGAAGACGCGCTCCGGCTGCAGGGCCGCCCACGCGGCCGCCAGGTCAGGGTGCACCGTCACGACGGCCAGGTCGTGGTAGTCCAGGCCGGCACGGCGGAGCTTGGCGTCGGAAAAGTCGAAGCCCAGCGGCTCCACCAGGTGCAGCTCGGCTCCGGTGATCGCGGCCAGACGGATGGCATTGCCGGTATTGCCGGGAATTTCGGGGCTGTCGAAGAGGATGCGGAACACGTTCCCATCCTAGCGATCAGCCGGCGGCGCTAATGCATACCGCGCAGCAGCCGGGCCAGCACCGGCACCACCACCGTGTTGGGTGCCGGCCCCGAACCGAGGAACTGCTTGAGGCCGCGGGCCAGGCCGGCGGCGTTGACCACCTGCACGGGCTCCAGGGCATCCTCCCGGCCCCGGGACCGGCCCGGCCGGTCGATGACGGGCTCGTGCAGGTTCCCGTCGGTGCTGTGCACCACCGTCCAGCCGGTGACGTTGAGTTCCGGAAAGATGTCCTGCATCCGCCGGACCACGTGCGCCAGCTGCGGCGGGGCGACCGAGCGGCCGCCGTGGCGCAGCGTGCTCCCGTTCCAGGCGTACGCCCCCGGCGGCAGGAGCATCGAACCGATGATGGCCATCCGGTAGCCGGAGAGCAGCACGTGGTCGATGTGGCTGTTGTCCGCCGGGGACTGCAGGCCGTTGATCAGGCGGGCGGCCGGGATCGCCGGGAGAATCTGCCGGGAGAGCAGCTGCACCGTGCGCATCTCCCGCTGGATGCGGGCCTCCGCGCCGAAGATGCCCCGCCGCCGCGGCATCCCGTGGACCTGCTGGCGGGCCACCGAAGCCGGGATCAGCGGCACCTCACCGGCTGCCGCCACCTCCTCGAAGGAGGGGACGTAGACCGGCGCGTCGGCGGAGGTGTTGCGCGGGGTGTTCGGCCGGCGCACGTGCGCCGAAGCGCGGCTGCCGGCCGCCGGTGCGTCAAAATGCGCGCCTTCTTCGGCGGGCGGTGTCCGGCTGGAGGCGGTGGTACCGCTGCCGTAGGAGCGGTCGTACTCCGCCCGGCGGCGTGCATCGATGAGCGTCTCGTAGGCGAGGGTGACCCGGCGGAACGTGGCAGCGTCCCCGCCGTGGTCCGGGTGGGCGGTGCGGGCCGCCTTCCGGTACGCCACCTTGATGTCCTTCTCCGTCGCGGTGACCGGAATTCTCAGGACCTGGTAATGCGAGCTGCTGCCCTGCGTCAAGCACGGTTCCTTTGCATCGAGGGATCCAGTCCTGCCGGTGGATCCGGCGTGGCCAGTTTAACCGGCTGCGGGAATAACGAGTGTGGGACCGCGGATGGTTCCCGGCGGCTGGCATAATTCAGGCCATGAAGATCGCCCTCGCCGTGAACCCCCGCGCCTCCTTCGGCCGCGGGCGGCATGCCGGCGGCCAGGCGGCGGAGTGTTTCCGTGCCGCCGGGGCAGAGATTCGGCTGCTGTGCGAGGACAGCTACGCGGCTCTGGCCGGACGGGTTGACGAAGCCCTGACCGACGGCGTGGACGCCCTGGTGATGGTCGGCGGCGACGGGATGGTCCATCTGGGGGTCAACGCGCTCGCGGGCGGCGGCGCCGCGGCCGCCCGGACGCCGTTGGGCATCATTCCCACCGGCACCGGCAACGATATGGCCCGGGCGCTCGGCCTGCCGCGGCACGACATCCCGGCCGCCGCGGCGCGGGTGCTCGCCGCGCTGGAGTCCGGCGGCCGGCCAATCGACGTGGGGCGGGTGGAGTCCGGCGGCCGGACCCGCTGGTTCGCCGGCGTACTCTCGGCGGGCTTCGATGCCGCCGTCAACGAGCGGGCCAACGCCTGGCGGTGGCCGCGCGGCCGGGCCCGGTACAACCTGGCCATGCTGCGGGAACTCGCCGGCTTTGCCGCGATCGACTACACCCTGACCGTCGACGGCGAGCGCGGCCCGCAGGGGGCCATGCTGGTCTCCGTGGCCAACGGGAGCTCGATCGGCGGGGGGATGACCATCGCGCCGGCCGCGAGCCTGGACGACGGCTTCCTGGACCTGTTCATCGTCCGGCCGCTCTCCCGCGCCGGCCTGCTGGCCGTCTTCCCCAAGGTTTTCTCCGGCCGGCACATCGGCCACCCGGCGGTGGAGCTCCGCCGCGTCCGCCGGGTGGTGCTCGAGGCGGCGGACGTCGTCGCGTACGCCGACGGCGAGCGGATCGGACCGCTGCCGCTCACTGTCGACGTCGTCCCCGGCGCGCTCCGGGTCCTCGCGTAGGGATGGCGATGCCGCACACCGGAACCGTGCACCTCCCCGCCCTGCTGCGCCGGGCCGTCTTCCCGCTTGCCGTCCTCCCGCTGCTGGCGGGCTGCAGCATCGGAGTGCCCGACCCGTCCGTCCCGCCGGCCGCCAGCGCCGCGGCGCCCGCCCCGGCCGTACCGACGGTGACTCCCGGGCACGACGCCGACGCCGTCGCCGCCCGCGACCTGCCGTTCACCGCGGGGGAGACCCTGGCCGCGGGGGTCCCCGTCCAGCTCTCCGACGGGCTGCAGGACGCGCCGGGCTGGACGGCGGGGCCGCAGGATGTCGCGGGGACGAGCCAGTACCGCAAGGCGGACGGCTGCCAGGCCGCCGCCAGGGTCCGCACCAACCAGGGGCCGCTGGCCGTCCCGGGCGATGACAAGGCCTCCACCGAGGCGCTCTTCGGGTACCTGGACCCCAGCATCCTGCCGAGCTACCTTGCGACGGACACGCTCCGCTGGGGCGGCGGACCGGACAAACCCTCGCCGCGGGTCGAGGTGCTCGTGTACGAGGGCGACAAGGCCGGGCAGCGCGCCAGCGTCAGCTACGCCAGACTCTTCGCCAAGGCCGGCTCGTCCGTCTATGTCTCCGTGTCGTGCCCGGCCCGCAGCCTGCTGGCCGCGGCCCGGGCCGACGTCACCGCCCGCCTCGCCGTCCTGCCGCCGTCGGCCTAGCCGAGTACACCTAGGGCCGGCCGGCCACGGCCGACGCAGGCCGCGGACGGGCCACCCCGGCCGAGAGCCGGTTCAGCGCCAGCGCACCGGCCAGCAACCCGACGTCGCGCAGCGCCACATCGTAGAAGCTGCCCAGGACCAGCAGGTTCACGATGATGCCAAGCAGCCAGGCGGCCACCACCACGGAACCAATCCGCGGGCGGACCGCCACCGCGAGCCCGGCGATGATTTCCACGACCCCGACGACGTACATGAAGGTCTGCGCCGGCAGGGGAACCACCGCGGTGGCAACCGGCGCCAGGTACATGGTCCAGTGCGTGAGCAGGTTGGTGAACTTGTCCAGTCCGAACAGGATGGGCGCCACCGTGAAGGCCGTGCGCAACAGCAGGAAAGCCTGCCGCTGCTGCACCGCGACGGATGCGGCGGCCGGGGCGGCGAGGGCTGATGAAGTTTTCATGGTTTCTCCTTCTAAAAGTAGATAACTAGATTTTAGAAAGGACCGGCAGATTAAGCAATGGATCTTGTTTTTAGAGTTAAGCTGGTGCCATGAATACCGTTGCCAGGAACAGCGCGTCGTGGGCCCGCCGGGTGGCCGCCGTCGCCTCGTTGGGAGACGAGACCCGCCGGCGCCTGTTCGACCAGGTGGCTGCCGCGCCCGGTCCGGTGAGCCGGGACGATGCAGCCGGGGCCCTGGGGCTGCCGCGCAGCACGGCGTCGTTCCATCTCGACCGCCTGGTCCGCGATGGCCTGCTGACGGTGGAGTTCCGGAAGCTCGGCGGCAAGGCCGGCCCGGGATCGGGACGGCCGGCGAAGCTCTACCGCCCCGCCGTCCGGGAGGTCTCCGTCTCCGTCCCCGAACGCAACTATGACCTGGCCGCCGAACTGCTCGCCACCGCGATCGAGGAATCATCGGCCGGCGCCGGCGGGGCCCGGGAGGTCCTGCTGCGCACCGCCTATGCGCGGGGCCGGGCGGCGGCGGAGGCCGGACCCGACGCCGGCTTCGCGGACCTGCTGACGGCGGAGGGCTATCAGCCGGCGGACGACGGCGACGGCGGGCTGACGCTGCTGAACTGTCCCTTCCACCGCTTGGCCCAGGGCCACACCGGCGTCGTCTGCGCCATGAACGGCGCCTTCCTGGGCGGCGTCGCGGCGGGCTGCGGGGTGGCGGCGGACCGGGTGGAGGCCCTCGACATCGTGGCGCTCCGGGCAGCCGGGGAGGCCGGTCCCGCCCAGTGCTGCGCCCGGATCAGGCCGCTCTGAGCGCCGGCTGGCCCTTGAAGCCGGTCAGGAGGACTCCGGCGATGACCAGGATGCCGCCGGCCACCTGGACCACGGTCAGCGGCGTCCCCAGTGCCACGGTGATGGCGGCCGTGAACACCACCATGAGGTTCAGGTAGTTCCCTGCCGTTCCGGGCGGGGTGGTCTTCAGGGCCAGGTTCCAGAACAGGTAGGCCCCGAGCGAGGGGAAGACGGCGATGTAGGCGAGGGACCAGGCCTCCGCCGGCGTATCCGGCAGCCGGGCATGCATCGCCAGGGCGAACGGGGCCAGGGTCACGGTGGCCATCGCCACCTGCACGGCGGTGGCGGCAATCGGCGGCAGCCGCAGCCGGCGGGCAATGATCGTGTAGCTGCCCCAGACCACGATCGCTCCGATCATCAGGAGTTCGCCGGTGTTGATGGAGAGGCTGAAGATCCGCTGCAGCTCGCCCCGGGTCAGGACCAGGAGGACTCCGAGGAGCCCCAGGCCGATGCCCAGCCAGCCGAGCCGGGTGGTTTTCTCACCCAGCAGGAAGACCGCCATCACCACGATGAGGGCGGGGTTGGCGGCGGTGATCAGGGAGGCGTTCACGGCGGAGGTGAAGCCCAGCGCGCCGTACAGCAGCAGGGTGTAGCCGCTCATTCCCAGCGCGCTGAGCAGCAGCAGGACCGGCCAGCGGCGCAACACCGCCCGCCAGTCCGGCTTCTCCACGAAGTGGGCCAGGGCCAGCAGCGGCAGGGCCGCCAGCGTCCACCGCCAGAAGGTCAGGTCCAGGGGGGTCATCGAGGCGACGGCCGCCTGACCGACGACGAAGTTTCCGGACCAGAAGAGTGTGGCCAGGACCAGGTAGAGGGGCGCTTTCACCGCTCGAATGTACACCAGCCGCGCGGCCGGGTTACCGGGCCGGCCGGCGGCCAGCGGCCGTCCGGTGGCAGGCACGGGCGCCACCGATAGAATTAACGGGTGCCTGTATACCTAGACCACGCCGCCACCACCCCGCTCGCAGCGGAGGCGCTCGCCGCCCTGACGCGTGAGCTGGCCCGCACCGGGAATCCGTCCTCGCTGCACGGGTCCGGCCGCCGGGCCCGCCGCGCCGTGGAGGACGCCCGGGAGGCGCTCGCCGCCGCCGCAGGCGCCCACCCCTCGGAAATCATCTTTACCTCGGGGGGCACCGAGGCGGACAACCTTGCCGTCAAGGGCCTCTACTGGGCACGCCGCGCCGCTGACTCCCGCCGCACCCGGATCCTGTGTTCCGCCGTCGAACACCATGCCGTGCTGGACACGGTGGAATGGCTCGAACGGCACGAGGGCGCCGATGTCCGCTGGCTGCCCGTCGACGCCGACGGTGTGCTGGACCTGGCCGCGTTCGCGGCGGAACTCTCCGAGGACCCGGCCTCGATCGCCCTGGTCACCGTCATGTGGGCCAATAACGAGGTGGGCAGCATCCAGCCGGTTGCCGAGATTGTGCGGCTGGCCCACGCCGCCGGTGTCCCGGTGCATTCGGACGCCGTGCAGGCCTTCGGTTCCCTGCCGGTTGATTTCCGCGGCACCGGCCTGGATGCCATGTCCATCTCCGGCCACAAGATCGGCGGTCCCGTGGGCGTCGGCGCGCTGGTCCTGGGGCGCGCC
>DASSXE010000139.1:0-7577 GCA_035704125.1 Arthrobacter sp. | reverse complement strand
TGACGAAGACGCTCCGCGACCAGGGCAGGAGCCTGCTGGCGTGGTCAGTTTCCCTGGCCCTGATCGTGGCCATGTACGCCGCCGTGTGGCCCTCGATCCGCGGCCAGCCCTCGATGAGCGAATTCATCGACCAGATGCCGGAGGCCTTCCGCTCCATGTTCGCCACCACCGGCGCGGACATGTCGACCCCTACCGGGTACATCCAGATTGAGCTGCTGTCCTTCATGGGGCCGATTGCGGTCCTGATCTACTCGATTGGGACGGGGGCCGGGGCAATCGGAGGGGAGGAGGACCGCCACACCATGGACCTGCTGCTGGCCAACCCGGTGGGCCGCGGCCGCGTGGTGCTGGAGAAATGCGTGGCCATGCTGCTGGGAACGTTCCTGCTGGCGGCCGTGACCGGCGCCTCCCTGGTGTTCGAAGGCCAGTTGGTGGACCTCCAGCTGCCCGCCGGAAAGGTGGCGGCCACCATGTTGCATCTGGCCCTGTTGGGGTCGGTGTTCGGAACCGCGGCGCTGGCCCTGTCGGCCGGGACCGGGAAGACCGGGCTCAGCCGCGGCGTGCCGGCGGCCTTGGCGGTGCTGGCCTACATTGTCAACGCCCTCGCCCCGCTGGTGGGCGCCTTCGACCGGGTGCAGAAGCTGTCGCCGTTCTTCCAGTACATCGACCACGACCCGCTCCGCAACGGCATCGCGTGGGACTCGGTCCTGGTGTCCGCCGCCACCATCGTCGTCCTGGCCGGGCTGGCCGTGGCGGGCTTCCGACGCCGGGACATCCCCGCGTGAGCGGCCGCAGCGCCTTCCAGTGCCCGGAGCGCGCACCGTCTGCCACAAACGGCCGCACAGGACGGCGCCATAGCCGCCACCTGCGGCAAACGGGCGCGGTTAACCGGTCCGGAGACGTCCGGAGAAGCCCGGAGAAGCCCGGAGAAGCAGGCGCCCTAGCCCTCCGAGGCGGGTTCCCCGGCCTGCTGATCGGCCCAGGCCATACTGGGGCCGATCGCGTCGATGGCCTGCGAGAGCGGAATCCCGGAGCCGTCCCGGCGGCCGTGCTCGAGCGGCAGTGAGCGCGCCACCCCGGCCAGCGAGGACGCCTTGGCCGGGCCGTGGCCGGCCCAGGCGAGCAGCAGGGTGTCTTCGCCCTTGAGGAAACGGTGGGCCCGCACGCCGCCGGTGCCGCGGCCCTTGGCCGGGTACTCGGCCAGCGCCGTGACCTTCGCCGCGCCCGGGGCGGTGCCCGGGAGGGCGCCCTCCGTGCCGGCGATGGTGACGACGACGGCGGCGTCGTCGTCGGAGCGCGCCGTCCCGAAGTGCAGCACCTGGTCCCCGGCGGCGAGTTTGATCCCGGCCATGCCGCCCGCGGTGCGGCCCTGCGGCCGGACCGCGGACGCGCCGAACCGCAACAGCTGGGCCTGGCGCGTGACGAAGACCAGGTCGACGTCGTCGCCGTCGGCGGCCTCGACGCCCACCACGGTGTCCTTGTCCTTGAGCGCGATCACCTCCCAGTCCTCCCGGTTCAGCGGATAATCGGGCTGGACGCGCTTGACCACTCCCTGCGCGGTGCCGATGGCGAGGACCGAATCCAGCGGGGCGAAGGCCACCAGGGACTCACCCTTGAGCAGGGTGATGAAGTCCTTGGCGGGGACACCGCCGGCCAGGTTGGGAGTCCCGTTCGTGGGCGGCAGCATCGGCATGTCCACCACCTGCAGCCGCAGCATCCGGCCCTGGGAGGTGATCGCGGCAATCTCGCCGCGGGCGGAGGTCTTGACCACGGAGCGGAAGACGTCGTGCTTGGTCCGCGGCCCGGCCTCGGCGAGGCTGTCCTGGGTGGCCGTGCGGGCGATCTGGCCGGAGGCGGTCAGGATGGCCCAGCACGGATCGTCGGCGATCTCCAGGGCCAGCGGAACGGCTTTACCCTTGGCCGGGGCGGCCGCGGCGGAGGCGAGCGTCGGGGAGACCGCCTCGGATTCCAGCAGCACCGTCCGCCGCGGCGTGCCGTACTTTTCGGCAAGCTCACCCAGTTCGTCGGAGACCAGGCCGCGCAGCAGCTCGGGGGAGTCCAGGATGGCCTGCAGTTCGGCGATTTCGCGCCGCAGCTCGTCCTGCTCCTTCTCGAGTTCAATCCGCGAGTACTTGGTCAGTTGCCGGAGCCGCAGCTCCAGGATGTAGTTCGCCTGGAGCTCGGAGAGGTCGTAGATGGACATCAGCCGGGTGCGGGCCTCTGCGGATTCGTCCGAGGAGCGGATAATCTGGATGACCTCGTCGATGTCCACGATCGCGATCAGCATGCCCTCGACCAGGTGCAGCCTGTCCTTCTTCTTGCCAAGGCGGAAGGCGGTGCGGCGGCGGACCACGGTGATGCGGTGGTTGACGTAGACGGAGAGCAGTTCGAGCAGGCCCAGGGTCTGCGGCTGGCCGTCCACCAGCGTGACGTTGTTGATGCCGAAGGAGTCCTCCATCGGCGTGAAGCGGTACAGCTGCTGCAGCACGGCGGTGGGGTTGAAACCGTTCTTCAGTTCGATCACCAGGCGCAGGCCGTGCTTGCGGTCGGTGAGGTCCACGACGTCGCTGATGCCGGTGAGCTTCTTGCCGTTGACGGCGTCCTTGATCTTCTCGATCACCTTTTCCGGGCCCACCATGTAGGGCAGTTCGGTGACCACCAGGCCGGTGCGGCGCGCCGAGAGCTGTTCGATGTCGACCTTGGCCCGGGTCTTGAACGAGCCGCGGCCGGTGGCGTACGCGTCGCGGATGCCGTCCAGGCCAACGATCCGGCCGCCGGTGGGCAGGTCCGGTCCGGGCACGAACTTCATCACGTCCTCGAGCGTGGCGTCCGGGTGCGCGATCAGGTGCCGGGCGGCGGCCACCACCTCGCCCAGGTTGTGCGGGGCCATGTTCGTGGCCATGCCGACGGCGATGCCGGTGGCGCCGTTGACCAGGAGGTTCGGGAACGCGGCCGGCAGCACGTCCGGCTGGGTGAGCTGGTTGTCATAGTTCGGGACGAAGTCGACGACGTCCTCGTCGAGGTGTTCGGTCAGGGTCAGCGCCGCGGCCGCCAGCCGCGCCTCGGTATACCGGGGGGCCGCCGGCCCGTCGTCGAGCGAGCCGAAGTTGCCGTGCCCGTCGATCAGCGGCAGCCGCAGCGAGAAGTCCTGCGCCATCCGGACCATGGCGTCGTAGATCGCGGTGTCGCCATGCGGGTGCAGCTTGCCCATCACTTCGCCCACCACGCGGGCGCTCTTGACGTGACCGCGGTCCGGGCGCAGGCCCATCTCGCTCATCATGTAGAGGATGCGCCGCTGCACGGGCTTGAGACCGTCCCGGGCGTCGGGCAGGGCCCGGGAGTAGATCACCGAATAGGCGTACTCCAGGAAGGAGCCTTCCATTTCGGAGGTGACGTCGATGTCGACGATGTTCTCGGTATAGTCCTGGCTTGCTTCCCCTGCCGGGGGCGTGGTTTGGCGGCGTGCCATGAGGCTGAAGGGTCCTTCTACGGGGTACTGAACGGGTGCTGCGTAAGTTTATGGCTAGGCTAAGCCTATGGTGGATCAGCCCGCGGACGGCGTATATCCGGAACATTGGGAAGCCGATGTCGTGCTGCGCGACGGCGGTACGGCGCACCTGAGACCCATCCATCCCGCCGACTCCGACGCGGTGCAGGCCTTCCACGTGGGCCAGTCGCAAAAATCCATCTACATGCGCTTCTTCGCGTTCAAGTCCAAGCTTTCCGCCAAGGAGCTCAAACGCTTCACCGAGGTCGACTACAAAGACCGGGTGGCCCTGGTCATCACCATCGGCGGCGAGATCATGGGCATCGGCCGCTATGACCGGCTGGACGACCCGGAAGAGGCCGAGGTGGCCTTCAACATCGCCGACGCGCACCAGGGCCGCGGGATCGGCTCGATCCTGCTCGAACACCTTGCCGCCGCCGCCCGCGAGAACGGCATCCGCAAATTCAGCGCCGAGGTGCTGCCGGAGAACCGCAAGATGCTGATGGTGTTCTCCGACGCCGGCTATGACGTCAAACGCCATTTCGACGACGGCGTCGTGAGCCTGGAGTTCAACATCGACCCCACGGACAAGTCCCGGGCCGTGATGGAGTCCCGCGAACACCGCGCCGAGGCCCGAAGCATCCAGGAACTCCTGGCCCCGTCCTCGGTGGCCGTGATCGGGGCCAGCCGCAGGTGGGGGACCGTGGGCTACCAGCTGCTGGAGCACATCATCGAGGGCGGCTTCACCGGCCCGGTGTACGCGATCAACCCCGAGGCCCTGGAACTGGCCGGCATGCTCTCCTTCGCCCGGCTGTCCGAGGTTCCGGGCCCGGTCAAGCTCGCCGTCATCGCGGTGCCCTACGACGAGGTCCCCAAGGTGGTGCAGGAATGCGGCGAGGCCGGCGTCAAGGGCATCGTGGTGGCCACCGCCGGATACGAGGACGACGGCGAACGCGGCCTGGCCCGGCAGCGCGCCCTGGTCCGGCAGGCGCGCGCCAACGGCATGCGGGTGATCGGACCCGCCTCGCTCGGCATCGTCAACACCAGCCCCGCGGTGTCCCTGAATGCCTCGATGGCGCCCTCGCTGGCCCGCCGCGGCGGCCTCGGCCTGTTCAGCCAGTCCGCGGCGATCGGCGTCTCGCTCTACGCGGCCTCGAGCCGGCGCCGGGTGGGGATCTCGACGTTCCTCTCCGCCGGCAACCGGGCGGACGTCTCCGGCAATGATCTGATGCAGTTCTGGGAGGACGACGCCGACACGACCGCCGTCGGGCTCTACCTCGAATCGATCGGCAACCCGCGCAAGTTCTCCCGGCTGGCCCGGCGCCTGGCCCGCACCAAACCCGTGATCGTCGCCAAATCCGACGCGATGGGCCTGAACCTGCCGCCGGGCCACGCCGTGCGCACCACCCAGGCGCCGCCCGAGGCCCTGGACGCCATGATGCGCCAGGCCGGGGTGATCCGGGTGGAGACCATCGAGGAACTGATGGACGTCGCCCAGATCGTCTCCAGCCAGCCGCTGCCGCAAGGACCCGGCGTGGCCGTGTTCAGCAACTCCCGCGCGCTGGGCAAGGTGGTGGCGGACAACTCCGTCGCGGCCGGGCTCGGCGTCGAACGCATCGTCGCCGACGTCGACCTCGATTCCGGCATGTCCCGGGCGCTGCCGGCCCTGCGGCGCAGCCTGCAGGAGACGCTCACACTCGATGCGGTGCACGCCGTCGTGGTGGCGCTGCTGCCGGCCCGCGGCCTGACCGTCGAAAGGATCGGCGCGGTGCTGGCCGAATGCTCAGCCGCCGCGGGCAAGCCCGTCGTGGCCGCGTTCACCGGCATCCTGGACCCCTCCATTTATGTCGAAGGGATGGTCGGCGCCGCGGAAAGCGCCGTCGCGGCGGACCCCGCCGCCGCTGGCCCGGCCGGCCCGGACCCGGCCCCGGCGGTGCCCTGCTACTCCAACCCGGGGGCCGCCGTCGCGGCCCTCGCCGCGGTGGTCCGCTACGCCCAGTGGGTGGTCCGCGACCAGGGCCTCTTCGTCGAACCCGAGGGCTGCGACCCGGACGGTGCGCACGAAGACCTCGAGGAGCTCCTCCGGCCGGTGGGCGGCGAACAGCTGGTCCGGCTGGACCCGGCCGCCGCCGCGAAGCTGCTGGGACACTACGGCATCCACGTGCTGCCCTCCGAGGGCTTCGAGACCGACGACGACGCCGTGGCCGCGGCGGAACGGCTCGGCTGGCCGGTGGCGATCAAAACCACCGATCCGGCGCTTCGGCACCGGCTGGATCTGGGCGGGGTGCGCCTGGACATCCAGGACCCCGAATCGCTGCGCCGCAACATCGCCCAGATGCGCAGGTCGCTGCAACGCTACGGCTCGCCCTCCCTGGAGGTGCAGACCATGGCCCCGGTGGGCCAGGCCTGCACCTTCCGCGCGATCGAAGACCCGTTGCTGGGCCCGGTCATCTCCTTCGGCCTGGCCGGGGATGCCGTCAACCTCCTGGATGACTGGGCCCACCGCGTCCCGCCGCTGTCCGGGTCCGACGTCCATGACTTCATCCGCTCGCCCCGGGCCTCCCGGAAACTCTTCGGCTACCAAGGCCTGCCCGCCGTGGACGTCGCCGCCCTGGAGGACCTCGCGGCCCGGCTGACCCGGCTCAAGGACAACCACCCGGAGATCGCCCTGGTGGAGTTCAACCCCGTGCTGGCCGGCCCCGAGGGGGCCGTGATCCTGGCCGCCGACGTCCGGATCGCCAACGCCGCCCAGCGCACCGACACCGCCCGGCGCGCGATGCGCGGCTAGCCTCTCCGCACGCCCCCGCAGTTAGCAAGTCCTTGGCCGATCTGTGAAAATGGGAGCCATGACCTCCCAGCCCCCAGCATCCCAGCCCCAGGCGTCCCTCCCGGGCCGCAACGGTGCGCCGCACGCCGGCCTGCATGACCACAGCGCGCAGGGCCAGAGCCTGACGGACGCACTCGAGCAGGCGGGCTTCTACCCGCGCCTGGTGGCCGACGTCGTCGCCGATGCCCTGGACGGGCGGGACTGCGTGGCCCACCTGGTGCACCTGGAGACGCACTTCGACCGGGCCGAGGTGCGCCGGCACATCACCGTCCTGGTCCTGACCGAGGACATGCTGGTGATCACCCACGTCGATGACCAGCAGCTCGACGAGGCCGGCGAACAGATCGTCGCTCAGGTCTCCACCGAGTCCGTTCCGGTGGCCCAGATCCGGTCCGTGGTGCTCAGCTACATCTACGCCCAGCCGCAGGACTACAAGCCCTCCGACCCGGTCCGTGAGCTGACGCTCTCGATCGCCTGGTCCGGCGGCCAACGCCTGGACATGGGGCCCGCGAGCTGCGGAGACCCGCAGTGCGAAGCCGACCACGGCTACAGTGGCACGATCGCCCAGGAGGACATCGTGCTGCGGATCAGCGCCGAAGCCGACGGGCTGCAGGCGGTCCAGGATGCCAAACTCTTCGCCCGCGCCCTGCGGGCCGTCAACACCGGCTCCAGCGCCCCGGCAGCGCACGGCGTCCCGACGCTGCCGCCGCGGGCCCGCGCCGGTGTGTTCGGCAACCGGCTCAGCCGCGGCCACCAGCGCTGAGATGGTGTCCGCCAGCACCGCGCAGGCCTCCGATCCCGTCCTGCCGGCAATGCCCGCGCCGCCGGCCTACGGTGAGCGCTCCATCGCCGAAGTCTTCAGCAGCGCCGCGGCCAGCGTCGGCGTTCCGGGCTTCGATAACCGGCTGAAGCTGCCGGACGCCCGGCGCGTCTGCGTGGTCCTGGCCGACGGCCTGGGCCGGCAGCTGCTCAAGCAGAGGTCCGCGCACACGCCCTTCCTGCGCTCGGTGATGCAGGCCGGACAGGGCGCCGTCCCGTCCGGCCTGGACGCCGCCTTTCCCTCCACCACCGCGGCGTCGCTGGCCAGTTTCGGCACCGGCCAGCCCGCGGGCCAGCACGGCATGGTGGGCTACGACGTCGTGGACCCGGACCAGGACCGCGTGGTGAACATGCTGAGCAACTGGGACGACGGCGTCGACCCCCGGCAGTGGCAACCGCTGCCCACGGTCTTCGAACGCGCCGCCGGCTACGTGGACGTCAGCA
>DASSXE010000047.1:0-5368 GCA_035704125.1 Arthrobacter sp. | reverse complement strand
ACCGGCGCCGGGGGCTGCGCCACGAGGGTGCCCCGGCCGCGGGTCCGTTCCACCAGGTGCTTGGATTCCAGGTCCTGCAGGGCGGTGCGGACGGTGGCGCGGGAGACGGCCAGCTGTTCCGCCAGTTCCCGCTCGGTGGGGAGTTTGTCCCCGGGGATGAGGCCGCGGGAGGCGATTTCGCGTTCCAGGTAGGCGGCCACCTCCGCGCTCATCGAAGCGGCCCGGCGGAGCGTGGGGCGGGCGGACCGGGCCGGGCCCGTGCTGGCGGTCGAGTTCATGCCGGGTCTCCTAGTTGGCGGACTGGAGGACGGGTCCGACGGCGGCAGCAGGCTCCGCCGCGACGTGCGCCGGCGTCGTGAAGCAGAACGCGACGGCGCCGATCAGCAGCAGCACCGCGGAGAGGTAGAAGCCGGCCTCCAGGTTTCCGGTGGCGTCGGCCAGGGCGCCGGTGATGTAGGGGGCGAAGATCGAGGAGAGCATCCCGGCGAAGTTGAAGTACCCATAGGCCGCGGAGTACATGGAACGCGGGGTGTTCTCGGCCAGGAAGGCGATCAGGATGGGGTCCAGGGCCAGTTTGCCCACCAGGCCGTAGACCACCAGGCCGGCGATCATCAGGGAGTAGTCGCCGGTCAGCGGGACCAGGATCTGGCAGAGGCCGCCCAGGACGGCGAGGGCCACGATCAGCGGGCGGGTGTTCTTCAGCCGCCGGGCCCACATGCTCAGCAGGATCGCGCCGGGGATGGAGGCCCAGGGGACCAGGGAGGCGATGATGCCGGTCTGGGCCGGGGCGACGCCGCGGGCCTGCTGCAGGTAGGTGGGCAGCCAGGTCAACATCGAGAAGAAGCCGTAGAGCGAGCAGAAGATCAGCACGTAGGTGAGGATGTGGTTGCGGGTGAAGAGGGCCTTGTTGCTGGTTTTCGCCACGGGGGCTCCGGCGTCGGCGGTGGCCCTTGCGGCGGCGGCCTGGGCCTTGTGTTCGGCGTCGATCGGGGCCAGGTAGTAGTTGATCAGGTACGCCACGATCAGGGTGGCGGCGCCGAAGATCAGGAAGGACGCGTGCCACGGCAGGCCCAGGGTGAAGGTGAAGTAGCCGGAGCCGATGAAGCCCAGCGAGATGCCCACGGCCATGCCACTGTTGATCAGGGCGGCGGAGACCCCGCGCCACTTGTCCGAGATGTAGCTTGAGGAGATGCCGTAGACAGGGCTGTAGAAGGTGCCCTCGCCGATGCCGGTAAACGCGCGCATCAGCAGGAACACCATGAAGCCGGGGGCGAAGCCGCTGAGGATGGTGCCGATGCCGAAGATCAGGTAGCCGACCACCACCACCTTGACCCGGCCGATCCGGTCCGCCAGATAGCCGGTGGGGATCTGCATCAGGGCGTAGGTGATGAAGAAGACTGTGGACATCAGGCCCAGTTGGCCCTTGTTCAGGCCCCACTGGCCCTGGATGACGCTCATGACGGGGGAGAGGATGTTCCGGTCCGCGTACATGAACACCCAGCCCAGGGAGAAGAGCAGGGTGACGGCGACGGGGCCGGGGCGCTTGCCGCTGACGGGCAGCAGACGACGGCGGGTGGCTGGGGCGGCGGTCACGGCGCCGGCCGCGCCCGCGGCGCTCGCCGGACCGGGCGGCACGGCGCCGGCGGTGGCCGCCTTTTCTGCGGTGGAAACGTTCAAGGGATGCTCCTCGGGGGCTCTTGGCGAATTGGTCCATTGGTCGAACCAAGGTCCAAGCTAGAGCCCGAGGAGGGCGGAAAACCCTTGAATTTGCGGGGGTGAGGAGAGGTTTACGGAGCCGAAACGGGGTTTAACCTGCCGGATACATGGCTGGTTTTTGGCCGACTCATAGGACCAGTTATGCGTCGGGAATGTTGCCGGTCCACCGGACGTGACGCCCGGCTTTTGGGGTGGACTGGCTGCGTCAGACGACGGCGCTCAGGCGCTCGCCGTTAAAGTACTCGAGGTTCCAGCCGTCTTCGGGGTGGTGGTGGGCCAGGTTCAGGGCGGCGTTCTCGATGCCGCCCAGGCGGCGGCCGGCGGCGCGGCTGAGGCTGACCCGCAGCAGCGACCCGTGGGCCACCACCAGCACGTGGCCGCCGCGATACTCCTCGGCCAGGGCTTCCAGCGCGGCGAGCCCGCGGTCGGCGGCGTCCTCCTCGCTCTCGGCGCCGCGGAAACCGTTCTGGATGCGCAGGGCATCCAGTTCCGGGCCGTCGGTCATACCCTCGGCGGGGCCGTAGGCGCGTTCGGTGAGCTCGGGGACGTGGCGGGCCACGCTGAGGCCCAGCCCGGCGGCGATCAGGTCCGCGGTCTCAGCGGCCCGGCTCAGCGGCGAGGAGACGATCGCGTCCCAGCGGTAGCCGGCGAGGGCGGCGACGGCGTCGCGCGCCTGCGCCCGGCCGACGTCGTTGAGCGGAATGTCGGTGGACCCCTGCAGCCTGCGCTCGGCGTTCCAGTCGGTCTGGCCGTGGCGGATGAGGGCGAAGGTTGTGAGGGTCATGGGTCCATTCTCCCAGAGCCGCAGGAGAGGCTGGAGATTCTCGAACGGTTACTCCATGTGGGTGGAGGGCCGGCTCGATGCGCGGACGATCAACTCAGGTTTCAGTTTTTCGCTTTCGGGACGCTCCCCTTGCATTCGCTGCACCAGCAGTTCGAAGGACCGGCGGCCCATATCGTGCATGGGTGATCGCACGGTGGTCAGCGGTATGGTCATCTCCGCTGCCAGCGGGGTGTCGTTGAAGCCGACCACGGCGACGTCCTCGGGAACCGCGAGTCCGCTATCCCGCAGTGTTCCGAGCGCACCGATGGCGGCGAAGTCATTCGTTGCGAAAATTGAATCCGGACGTTGGCCGGAGGCCAGAATCTCTTCGGCGGCTTTCCTGCCTCCGGCGGCGTCGAAGGGTCCATAGACGATGCGTTTATCCGGGACATCCAGGCCTGCCTCATGGAAGCCGTCCACCAGTCCTCTAACCCGGTCGGCAGCAGTGGAGGCGAACGGCAGGCCGGCAAGGACAGCCACCTTCCGCCGCCCCGTAGCAATCAGATGGTCGGCTACCAGCCGCCCGCCGGCATAGTCGTCGCACGTCACTGAGGTGTGTCCCGCCGTGCGCCGGCTGACGAGGACAAATGGGACCCCCCGCTCTTGCAGGTCGTCAAGGAAGGGGTCGTCCAGGTGAGCATCCCCGAAGATCAGGCCCCCGACGCGGCGCTCAAGCATCATCGCCGTCCGGGACTGCCGGTTCTCCTCAACGTCCAACGAGTTCATGACAAAGGTCGAATAACCCAGGTCAATCGCTGCTTCATCGATTCCTTCATAGATGGTGGCCAGCACGAAGTCCTGAAGACGCGGAACAATCACTCCCACCAGATGCGAGCGGGCGGTCCGAAGGTTGGAGGCATAGACGTTGCGGCGGTATCCGCGGTTGCGGGCCATCTCCCTGATCCGTTCCGCCGTTTCGGGGGCCGCCCACCGGGAAACGTCCCCGTCCTTCGCGTTAAGGACACGGGAAACCGTTGATACATGCACCCCCGTCTCCGCCGCAATCATGCGCAACGTAACCGGGCGGCCCTGCTCGTCAACCAAGGTGCCGCCTCCTGGACGTCTTCGCTTCGGGGAACAGGTACAGCGTACCCGAGCGGCACAATCGTTTGTCTGGGTCCTGCACAAACGATTGCGCAACCGGTGAGCGGGTGTTACCGTCTTTGCGTAACGCACGTCACAGTGCAGTTCTGCGCTTTCAGCGGCAGCAGCCGTCGCCGAGCCCACACCAGCTAGCCCGGGAAAAGAGACTAGGTGGCGGGCATCGCCCCCGCACCGTTCAGGAGAGAGGCATACCCCCATGGGTCCACAAAAGACGGCCACCGAATCCGCCCGGCAGGTAGCCATAGCCACGTCGTTCCGGCCAAACTACCGCCACACAATCTTTGCCTTGGTCGTCATCATCACCGTCATCAACTACGTTGACCGCGGGGCGATCTCCTATTCGGCCAACCCGATGATCGAGGAATTCGGTCTCGACAAGATCGCCTGGGGACAGGTTCTCGGCTACTTCGGCTACGGGTACATGGCTGGAGCCCTGATCGGTGGGGCTCTGGCCGACAGGAAAGGCCCGCGCTGGGTCTGGATCTGGGCGGTGTCCCTGTGGTCCATTTTTGAAATTGGGATGGCCGTCGCCGGAAATATCGGTATTGCGCTGTTCGGGGGATCCGCCCTGGCTGGCTTTGCTGTCTTCCGGGTGCTCTTTGGCGTCGCAGAAGGACCGACCTTTTCCACCATCAACCGCACCATGGCGAACTGGGCCACGGTGCGCGAGCGCGGCTTCGCCGCCTCCCTCGGTCTCCTCGGAACCCCGCTGGGCGCCCTTCTGGCCGCGCCCATCGCCGTCCTGCTGCTGACCGTCACCGGCAGCTGGCGCTGGATGTTCATCATTCTCGGCGTTCTGGGGCTGATCTGGCTCATCCTGTGGAGGAAAACCTTCACGGATCTTCCGGAGGACAACCCCCGGGTATCCCCGGCTGAAGTAGCCCTGATCCGCAGCACCGAGGGCATGCTTGCCGAGGAACGCAGCGTTGCCACAGAAGAAGAAAAGGTGCCGTGGTGGCACTTCTTCAAGAGCCGCACCCTGGTGTGCAATGCCCTCGGATATTTCGCCTTCCAGTACGTGAACTTCATGATCCTGACGTGGACGCCTAAGTACCTGCAGGACCAGTTCGGCTTCAACCTCGGCTCGCTTTGGTATCTGGGCATGATCCCCTGGATCGGCGCCTGCTTCACGGTGCTCTTCGGCGGAAAGATCTCCGACTGGCTGCGCCGACGTACCGGAAGCCTTTGGATCGCGCGTAGTGGGTTCGCCGCTGCGTCGCTGCTGCTGACCACGCTGTGCTTCTGCCTGATCCCGATGGTCCACAGCGTGTGGGCGGTTCTGTTGATCATGGCAATCGGCAATGCTTTGAACTCGTTACCCAATGCTGTCTACTGGATCGTCATCATCGACACCGCTCCTTCCCGCGCCGGCACGTTCGGCGGCATCAGCCACTTCATTACCAACATCGCAACCATCGTGGCACCCACCCTCACCGGGTTCCTCGTCGCCCTCCACGGCTACAACTCGATGTTCATCGCCACCGCGGTGGCAACCGGCATCGGCATGCTGGCCATGGTGTTCGTCAAGCCCGGCGTGCGCACGAAGCGTCCGTCGACGCCGATCAGCGCATGAGCACGGTGGAGTCGTTCGTTGCGGCGGGACCCTTCGGGGACACCTCCGTCGTCGAGGTGGCCGCACGCATACGGCGCCGTGAGACATCCGCCCTTGAAGTCACCAAACAGGCGCTCAGTGCGGCGCACCGGTACAACCCGGATCTCAACTGC
>DASSXE010000479.1:0-5558 GCA_035704125.1 Arthrobacter sp. | reverse complement strand
GCTTCGTCGCGGCGACCTGGCTGCGCGGCATCAAGGTCGTCCACATGCCCACCAGCCTGCTGGGCATGGTGGACGCCGCCGTCGGCGGAAAGACCGGCATCAACACCGCCGAAGGCAAGAACCTGGTGGGCGCGTTCCACCCGCCCGCGGGAGTCCTTGCGGACCTCGACACCCTGGACACCCTGCCGAAGAACGAGATCATCTCCGGCATGGCCGAGGTCATCAAATGCGGTTTCATCGCCGATCCGGCCATCCTGGACCTGATTGAAAAGGACCCCGCCGCGGTGTCCGACCCGCGTTCCGCCACGCTGCGCGAGCTGATCGAGCGGGCCATCACCGTCAAGGCCCGGGTGGTTTCCGAGGATCTCAAGGAGACCGGGCAGCGCGAGATCCTGAACTACGGCCACACCCTGGGCCACTCGATCGAGCTGGCTGAGCGGTACTCCTGGCGGCACGGCGCGGCCGTCTCGGTGGGCATGATGTTCGCCGCGGAGCTGTCCCGCAGCGTCGGACGGCTTAGCGACGCGGACGCGGATCGGCACCGCAGCATCCTGGAGAGCCTCGGGCTGCCCATCACCTACCGGCGCGACCGCTGGCAGGCGCTGCTGGACGGCATGCGCCGGGACAAGAAGTCCCGCGGGGACCTGCTGCGCTTCGTGGTGCTCGACGGCGTCGCCCGCCCGGGCATCCTGGACGTCCCGGACACCTCGCTGCTCTTCGCCGCGTACCAGGAAATAGCCTCCTGATGATCAGCGACAACGGCGGCACCAGCGAATGGCCCGACGCCGGGTTCCCCGGGATCCGGATCAACCCGCGGACCCTCATGCCGCAGGTGGTCAACGAGGAAGCCTGCGCGCAGGCCCTCGCCGCCTCCACGGATGCCACCGACCGGATCTTCGTTAGGCTCGTCGAGGGCCACCCCGGCGAGGCCGCCGAGCTGCTGGCCGAGGCCCGGTACAAGGACCCTGACTCCTTCCGGCTGCGGATGTTCGAGGCTGAGGTGCTGCGGGTCTCGCACCGCTCCGACCGCGCCGTCGAGCTCTACCGCCAGCTGCTGGCCGAAGCGCACGGCACCCCGGAGGAAGCCACCGTCCGCCAGCACCTGGGACGGTCGTATTTCGCCGCCGGCAACGCCGCCGCCGCCGTCGAGTCCTTCGCGAAGGCCCTGGACCTCCGGGTGGCGGGAGCCGCCGACGCCGCACTGATCTATTCCTCCACCGTGGCGCTGCAGCGCGCCCGGGACGTGCTCGACCTGGCCTCCTGAGGGCCGCGTCCGGCACCGCCCCGGCAAAGCCGGTAGAATGGAACTTGGATTTTTGAAAAACACGCGCGGACCCGCTTGATCGGCGTGCCCGCATGGCATATGCGGCTGGCAGCTAGAACCGGCCAACTACGAAACCTGAGGATATTGTGGCAACGACTAACGACATCAAGAACGGAACCGTGCTGAAGCTTGAGGGCCAGCTGTGGAACATCATCGAGTTCCAGCACGTCAAGCCCGGCAAGGGTGGCGCTTTCGTCCGCACCAAGATGCGCAACGTGATGTCCGGCAAGGTTGTCGACAAGACCTTCAACGCCGGGCTCAAGATCGAGACCGCCACCGTGGACCGCCGCGACTACCAGTACCTGTACCAGGACGGCGCCGACTTCGTGTTCATGGACACCTCGGACTTCGACCAGCTCACCGTTTCGGCCGCCACCGTCGGCGACGCCACCAACTTCATGCTCGAGAACCAGATGGTCAACATCGCCATCCACGAGGGCAACCCGCTCTACATCGAACTGCCGCCGAGCGTCGTTCTCGAAATCACCTACACCGAGCCGGGCCTGCAGGGCGACCGCTCCTCCGCCGGCACCAAGCCCGCCACCCTCGAAACCGGCTACGAGATCCAGGTGCCCTTGTTCGTCGAGAACAACACCAAGGTCAAGGTCGACACCCGCGACGGCAGCTACCTGGGCCGGGTCAACGACTAGTGAGCGCACGCGGTAAGGCCCGCAGCAGGGCCCTGGATGTTCTCTTCGAGGCGGAACAGCGTTCCGTCTCCGCATTCGATGTGCTGCGCTCCCGTCGCGAACAGACGGATCAGATCATCAACCCGTACACGCTGGAAATCGTCGAAGGCGTGGTGTCCCACCAGGCCGCGATCGACGAGTTCCTGGAGACCTACTCGCAGGGCTGGTCGCTGGAACGGATGCCCTCGGTGGACCGCAGCATCCTGCGGATCGGCACCTGGGAACTGCTGTACAACGACGACGTCCCGGACGGCGTCGCCGTGAGCGAGGCCGTCGCGCTGGCCAAGACGCTCTCCACGGATGAGTCGCCGTCGTTCATTAACGGTCTCCTGGGACGCCTGCAGCAATTGAAGCCGTCCCTGCTGGCCTAACCGGTTTCAGCAAGGAACGCGCTCTGCGCGCAAGGGCCGGTGCCCGCCCCCGCGGCGACACCGGCCCTCGGCGTATCCCGGACTGCTGCCGGGTGCGGGGTGTGACGCACACCGCGCCCGTTCGAGCCGGCCGGCGGCAGTCCGTATGGTAATTTGAAAGAGCAAATGTTCCTTTTTTAATTCCGTCCCGTGAGGCGGGGAAAGGGGAGACGAGCGATGAATTCTGTTCCAGAAGCACCGGTTCCGGCCAAGGTCCAACTCAGCCGGGTTGTGCTCAGCCACGCTGACATTGACCGTGCACTCACTCGTATAGCCCATGAAATTCTGGAGTCCAACAAGGGCTCCCAGGACCTCGTCCTGCTGGGCATCCCGCGCCGGGGCTACCCCCTCGCCGTCCGGCTGGCCGGGAAAATCGCCGCCGCCGATCCAAGTGTCGATCCCGCCGCCATCGTCGGCCAGCTCGATGTCACCATGTTCCGCGACGACCTCTCGCACCAGCCGACCAGGCCGCCCTACCCCACGCAACTGCCCCGCACCGGCATCGATAACAAGGTCGTGGTGCTGATCGACGACGTGCTCTACTCGGGCCGCACGATCCGCGCCGCGCTGGACGCCCTCGTCGACCTCGGCCGGCCGCGCATCGTCCGCCTCGCGGTCCTGATCGACCGTGGACACCGCGAGCTGCCGATCAGGGCGGACCACGTCGGCAAGAACCTCCCCACCTCCTCCGCCGAGAAGGTCCGCGTCCGGCTCGAAGAGACCGACGCCGACGGCGGGACCGCAGGCCCGGACGTCGACGAAGTGGTCATCGAGGCCGCGATCGAGGCGTCCGCGTGAAACACCTGCTCTCCACCGAACACCTGAGCCGGGCCAACGCCATCCGCATCCTCGACACCGCCGAGGAAATGTCCGCCGTGGGGGAGCGCGAGGTCAAAAAGCTCCCCGCCCTGCGCGGCCGTACCGTGGTCAACCTCTTCTTCGAGGACTCAACCCGCACCCGGATCTCCTTCGAGGCCGCCGCCAAACGGCTCTCCGCTGACGTGATCAACTTCGCCGCCAAGGGATCCTCGGTCTCCAAGGGTGAATCCCTGAAGGACACCGCCCAGACGCTCGCCGCAATGGGCGCGGACGCCGTCGTCATCCGGCACTGGGCCTCCGGGGCACCGCACCGCCTGGCGGCCACCGACTGGATCGACGCGGCCGTGATCAACGCCGGGGACGGCACCCACGAACACCCCACCCAGGCCCTCCTGGACGCGTTCACTATGCGCCGGCACTGGTCGAAGCTCGCCGGGACGCCCTCCGCCGGCGCGGACCTGAGCGGCATGCGTGTGGCGATCGCCGGCGACGTCCTGCACTCCCGGGTGGCCCGGTCCAACGTCTGGCTGCTGCGCACGCTCGGCGCCGAGGTCACCCTCGTCGCGCCGCCAACCCTGCTGCCGGTCGGCGTCGAACAATGGCCCTGCACTGTCAGCTACGACCTCGACGAGACCCTGGCCCGCGGCGTGGACGCCATGATGATGCTCCGCGTCCAGGGCGAACGGATGAACGCGTCGTTCTTTCCGACCACCCGCGAATACTCCCGCCGCTGGGGTTTCGATGACAACCGCCTTCGCGCCCTGGACAGCCTGGGCCTGAAGGACACCATCATCATGCACCCGGGTCCGATGAACCGGGGCCTGGAAATCTCCTCCGCAGCCGCCGACTCACCCCGCTCCACCGTGCTCGCACAGGTGCGCAACGGTGTGTCCGTGCGGATGGCCGCCCTGTATCTGCTGCTCTCCGGGGACACCCGCGAACCAGCGCCCTCCACCGCCGCCTACTCCAAGGAGAGCCACTGATGGCACCACAGCACCAGGACACCGGCAGCACCGGCACCTACCTGATCCGGGGAGCCGCCATCCTGGGCGGCGCCGCTGAAGACCTGCTGATCCGCGACGGCATCATCGCTGCCCGCGGCGCCGGCCTCGACACCGCCGACGCAACAGCGGCCGGTGCCACCGTGATCGAGGCCGCCGGGCTCGTCGCGCTGCCCGGCATGGTGGACATCCACACCCACCTGCGCGAACCCGGCCGCGAAGACGCCGAGACCGTCGAGACCGGAACCCGCGCCGCGGCCCTCGGCGGCTACACCGCCGTGCACGCCATGGCCAACAGCAACCCGGTGGCGGACACCGCGGGCGTCGTCGAACAGGTCTTCAGCCTGGGCCGCGCCGCCGGCTGGGTGGACGTCCGCCCGGTGGGCGCCGTCACCGTCGGACTCGCCGGTGAGCAGCTCGCCGAGCTTGGCGCCATGGCCGACTCCCGCGCCCGGGTCCGGGTCTTCTCCGACGACGGCGTCTGCGTCAGCGACCCCGTCCTGATGCGCCGCGCCCTCGAATACGTCAAGGCGTTCGACGGCGTCGTCGCCCAGCACGCCCAGGAACCCCGGCTCACCGCCGGCGCCCAGATGAACGAGGGCGCCGTCTCCGCGGTCCTCGGCCTCGCCGGCTGGCCCGCCGTCGCCGAGGAGAGCATCATCGCCCGCGACGTCCTGCTCGCCCAGCACGTCGGCTCCCGGTTGCACGTCTGCCACGTCTCCACCGCCGGGTCCGTGGAAATCGTCCGCTGGGCGAAATCCCGCGGCATCAACGTCACGGCCGAGGTCACCCCGCACCACCTCTGGCTGACCGACGAGCTGGTCCGCAGCTACGACCCGGTCTACAAGGTCAACCCGCCGCTGCGCACCGATGAGGACGTCCAGGCCCTCCGCGCGGCCCTGGCCGACGGCACGATCGACGTCGTGGGCACCGACCACGCCCCGCACCCCAGCGAACACAAGGAATGCGAATGGGCGCAGGCGGCGATGGGCATGACCGGCCTGGAAACCGCACTCTCGGTGGTGCAGCACGCCATGATTGAGACCGGGCTGATGGACTGGGCCGGCTTCGCCCGGGTCACGTCCACCACGCCTGCGGCGATCGGCCGGCTGGCGGACCAGGGCCGGCCGCTGGATGCGGGCGAACCCGCGAATGTCATACTCGTGGACCCCGCTGCGCGCTGGACCGTGGACCCTTCTAAGATGGCAACCATGGGCCGTAACTCTCCGTTTGCCGGCCGGGAACTCCCGGGCAAGGTGGTGGCCACCTTCCTCCACGGCCACCCCACGGTGCTGGACGGCGGGCTCAACACCCC
>DASSXE010000336.1:0-3038 GCA_035704125.1 Arthrobacter sp. | reverse complement strand
TACGAAGTCCTCGAACTCAACCGGAAAGCCAAGGCACAACTACAGTGTCCCAACCAGCTGGCAGTGGTCCAGGGCGCCACCCACCTGTTCGAGGAGCCCGGTACCCTCGCCGCGGCGGCCATCCTGGCCCGGGACTGGTTCACAAAACACCTTGTGCCCGCCACCGCACCGACCCGCCAGGAGTGAAGCATGGGATACACGTACACCGCCGTCGTGTCGTTGAGTTGGGCAGATGCCGTGGAGAAGACGAAGGCCGCGCTGGCCGGGCAGGGATTCGGGGTGCTCTCCGAGATCAACGTCCGGGACACCTTTGCGGCCAAGCTCGGCGCGGAAGCCGCCGAGGCGGTGGGTGATTACGTCATCCTCGGTGCCTGCAATCCGCAGCTGGCCAGCCGCGCGCTGGCCGCCGAGCCGGAAGTCGGCGCACTGCTGCCGTGCAACGTGGTGGTGCGGCGCGGCACAACCGAGACCGGAACGACGGTCCAGGCCATCGACCCGCAGACCATGGTGCAGCTCAGCGACAGCCCCGCCGTCCGCGAAGTGGCGGACGACGCCGGGACCCGGCTACGCGCGGCGCTGGCGGAACTGGCGAAGGGGTAGCCGCGGACCCTGCGGCAGGGCCCGCGGCGGAGTTGCCGGGTGGTTACTCGCCGTGGCCCTGGTCCCGGCTCATCTGGTCCTCTGCCGGGGGCGTCTCGCCCGGCGGCACACCGCCGCCCGGTTCCAGGCCCGTGATCTTGCCGTCGAGCGGATCGGGGTTCGCCGAGGCGCCCGGGTCGGGCGTGCCCCCGGGCTGGCCTTCGCCGCTTTCGCGCCGCCTCAAGGCCTCTGCGGCCTCGGGCCGGGCGGACCCGCCGCCGGGCTTGGGCGGATCCGGGTTGGCGGGATCGTTTTCGGGGTGGTAGCTGCTCATGGTTGTGCCTTCCCTGGTACGGCGGACTCCAGTGCGGCGGACTCCGGACGCTTAATAAGCATGCTGATCATTCTAGCGGTCGCGGTCGCGGTCGCGGCCGAGATCCGGGCCGTGGGGTGCCGGCGGAGAGGCGTCAGGCGCCGTGGGGGCCGTGCTGGCGGTGGTGGCGCGCCCGGTAGGCGTAGACCAGCAGCCCGATGCCCGCCAGGATCATGACCGCCGGGAGAACGACGTCGGCCGCCATGAGGACGGCGGTGGCCTGGAGGGCAAAGACGACGCCCAGAACGCCGAGGACGGCTGCCGGAATCAGGGGCCACTTCATTCGGGCGGTCCGGTCAGCGGGGCCGCCCGGGTCGTGCTGTGCCGGGACGAGCGAGAGAGCGCCGAAGGTGGCCGCGAGCCCCAGGAAGAAGACGGCCGCCACGGTCATGCCCTGCAGCTGCGGCGGAAGGGCCACGACGACCGCCAGGGTCAGCATGACACCGCACGGAATCAGGGCCCACCAGAAGGACCGGATCCGCAGATAGACAGCGGCGAAGCCGGCCGCCATGAACAGGAACAGGTACGCCGCGCTCTGGTCGCCGCCGCCGGTCTGGGTGGCCGTGATAACGGCGGCGAGGCCCAGGAAGACGGAACCGGGGATCGCGGCCCACCAGAATTCCTTGCGGCGGGCGAAGAGGGTCACGAACACCAGGCCGACACCGGCGAAGATCAGCGGCGGCAGGAAGGTGGCGCTGTTGAGGACTCCGAGCACGTCCAGGAGCCACAGCAGCCCTAGGGCCATGAGGACTATGCCGGCCACGATACTGGTTTTTGCCGATTGCACCTGGTGCCTCCCGGAACCTGCGGCCGTCGCTTCGCTCATCCCAGCGTAGGGTCCGGCGGCGGACGCTTCGTAGGGCACAAAGCCCTCGCCTCACCGTCCCCAGCGGCGGACGCTGCGCGGATGCCGGCGCTCCACCCGGGCCCGGATCCCCAGCAGCATGCGCCGTTCCATCAGGAACTGGACGGGCTCCAGCACCACCCGGAGCGGCACCCCCAGAACCAGGGGCGAATAGTTGTAGCGCGTCCGGGAGATCAACCTGGTGCTGCGGGCACCCAGCGGCTGAAGCACCAGGGTCCAGCCGATCGCCAGCCGCGGGCCGGCTGCATCCTCCGGCGCCGGCTGACCGGTCCGGGGGTCCATGGTGCCGCCGAGGGCCAGGACCGCCCCGTCCTCCAGCCGGCGCACCGGGATGCCGAAACCGGGGGCTAACGGAATGGTGCCGCCGACGGCGAGCTGCTGATACTCCGGCAGGATCCGGTCGGCGCTGTGCATCTTCAGGCCCACGGCGTTTTCGAGAAAGTCGTAGCTGTACATGCCGCCGCGGCCGGAGCCCAGCTGGAGAAGCCAGGGCCAGACGACGGCGGGAGGGGCCGCGATGGTGACGGCACGGGTGCTTTGCAGCCGCGGGCCGGGGACCAGTTCGTCACCTGGCAGCGGACCGGCCGCCTCCTGCGGCGTCGCGCCCCAGCTCAGGAGCCGCGGCCGGATCCCGAGGACGTACCCGGCGGCGGCAGCCGCGGCAACGGCCGCCGCGAAGGGGCCGCCCGCACGGGCCCGCAGCCCGCGGCCGGGGGTCCGCCGCGGGGCGGCAGGCCTCATGCGTCCGCGGCTTCGGTGCCGGGCCGTCCCGGGGCGGCCTCGCCGGTACCGCCCTGGCCGACGATCAGCACCGGGCAATTGGCGTGCGCGGCGCAGGCCCCGCTCACGGAGCCCATGACCTGGGCCAGGAAACCGCCGTGGCCCCGCCGCCCCACCACCAGCAGCTGGGCATCAGCGCTTTCCTCGATCAGAACCTTCGCCGGCGGGCCGAATTTCACTTCCCGGCTCAGCCGCTCGGGGCGGGCGCTGCCGAAGGCGCGTTCCAAAGATTCCTCCAGCAGCCGTTTGGCGGTTTCTTCCAGCTCGGCGGCGGAGGCGGTGCGCTCCTCCGGAAGGTGTGAGGCGAGGAAGAAATCCGAGCTGCCGAGGCAGGTGATGACGGTCAGCGGCGCGTCGAGGCTGGCCGCCATGCGGCCGGCGAGCCGCAGCGCCGTCGTCGAGAATTCCGAGCCATCGACACCCACGACTATCCGCTGATCT
>DASSXE010000191.1:0-5324 GCA_035704125.1 Arthrobacter sp. | reverse complement strand
ATCCTGATGGACGTCGACACCGGCATCGACGACGCCCTGGCCATCGTCTACCTGCTGTCCCGGCCCGAGGTCCGGCTGCACGCCATCACCTGCACCGCCGGCAACGTCGGCGCGCGGCAAGTGGCGCTGAACAGCCTGTCCCTGCTGGAGCTCTGCGGCCGGCCCGGAATCGAGGTGGCCATCGGCGCAGAGGTGCCGCTGCAGATCCCGCTGGTCACCACCGAGGAGACCCACGGGCCGCAGGGCATCGGCTATGCCGAGCTGCCCGCCCCGGCCCAGGGCATCTCCGCCCGGCACGCCGTGGATGTCTGGGTGGAAGAAGCCCGGGCACATCCGGGGGAGCTCACCGGCCTGATCACCGGGCCGCTGACCAACTTCGCCCTGGCCCTGCGACGCGAACCGGAGCTGCCGCGGCTGCTCAAGGGCCTGGTGATCATGGGCGGCAGCTTTTACTACCAGGGCAACACGACGCCCACCGCCGAGTGGAACACCTCCGTGGACCCGCACGCGGCCAAGGAGGTCTATGCGGCCTATCGGGGCCTGCCGGAGGACAAACTCCCGGTGGTCTGCGCGCTGGAGACCACGGAACGGATCGAAATGCAGCCGGAGCACCTGCGCCGGCTGGGCGAGGCGGCCGGCTGCCGGGAGCCCGAACTGGTCCTGCCGGAGCAGCCAGAGGGGCAGCGCAGCACCGCCGGCAACCCGCTGGTGGCCTGCCTGTCCGACGCGATCCGGTTCTACATGGAGTTCCACCGGCTCTACGACCAGGGCTACGTGGCGCACATGCACGACGCGTTCGCCGCGTGTGCCGCCGTCGGGCGGACGCCGTTCAGCACCCGGCTGGCGACGGTCGACGTCGAGACGGACTCGCCGCTGCTGGCCGGCACCACGGTGGCCGACTTCCGCGGCCTCTGGGGACTGCCGCCCAACGCCCGGATCGTCTCCGGCAACGATCCGGAGGCCTGCTTCGATGAGTTGATTTCCTCGGTGGGGGCGCTGGCCCGTTCGCTTGACGCCGGCTAGCTGTCCTGCCCACGGGCCGGCCGCGCCGCCGCCGGTTCCGCAGGGGCGCCCAGCGGCTAAGATGGTAGCTGCGCCGAGGTGACATGAGGCGGACTTTGCCGACCCCAGCCGAAGGACCACCATGTCACAGCAGCCCCTGACCCTCCCCGAGACCGGATCCCGCGCCGGGGAAGCGCACGGCCGCCGGCGCCGGCTGCTCGAGATCGCGGGCGCCGCGGCCATCGCCGCCACCTATGTCTACCTGGTGCTGACCCAGCCCGTGGAACTGGCGGACGGCCCCACCAGCGCCTCCGCCCTCGTGGCCCTGGGCGGCTTCCTGCTCGGCGCCGTGCTGCTGCTCGTGGCCGTCCTGCCGACCCTGCCGACCTCGACCCTGGTGCTGATGCCGGTCGCGATCGTGCTCAACGTCGTCCTCGGCCAGCTGATCGGCACCACCGGGCTGCCGTTCTACATCGACGCGGTGGGTACCGTCCTGGTCGCGGTCCTCGCCGGACCCGCCGCCGGCGCCGCCACGGGCGTCCTGGGCAGCATCATCTGGTCCTTCTTCAACCCCACGGTGCTGCCGTTCGCCGCCGGCGCCGCGCTGATCGGGTTCCTCGCCGGGCTGGCCGCCCGCGCCGGGCTGTTCCGCCGCTTCTACCTCGCGCCCGTGGCCGGGTTCGTTACCGGCATCCTCGCCGGCGTCGTCTCCGCGCCGATCGCCGCCTTCGTCTACGGCGGCACCGCCGGGCTTGGCACCGGAGCGGTCGTCAGCGCCTTCCGGGCCATGGGCGACACCCTGCTGGCGGCCATCACCAAGCAGGCGCTGATCTCCGACCCGATGGACAAAGCGATTGTCTTCACCATCGCCGCGCTGCTGGCCTACGCCTTGCCGCGGCGCACCACATTCCAGTTCGCCTTCGTCCGCCGGTTCCGGGTCCTCGCGGGCAAGGCACCGGCCACGCCCGACGCCTAGGGTGCGGCTGCACCCGCTGACAGCACTGACCGCGGCGGCCTGCACCGCCGTGGTCACGACGGCGGCCTCCAGCTGGCCGCTGTCCCTGGCGGTAGCCGGGACCGCGGCGCTGCTGGCCGCGCGCGCCGGCGCGGCCGGCCGGGTGCTCGGCTCCGCGGCGCTGATCCTGGCGCCCCTGTGCCTGTCCCTGCTGGTGCTGCACGGGTTGTTCTTTCCGGAAGGCCACACCGTCCTGGCGCAGTGGGGCCCGGCCCGGGTCACCACGGAGGGACTGTCGTTTGCCCTCGAGCTCGCCTCCCGGACCACGGCTGCCGTGCTGGTGCTGCTGCTGTTTTCCTTCACCGTCAGTGTGCCGGATCTGCTCACGGCCCTCGCGTCGCGGCGGATCCCGCCGCAGTTCAGCTTCGTGCTTGCCTCCGCGCTGACCCTGGTGCCGGAGATGGCGGTACGGCTGGAGCGGATCCGCCAGGCGCAGGAGGCGCGCGGGCTGGTACTCGGCCGTGGGTTCCCCGCCCGGCTCAGTTCCGCCCGGCTGCAGGCGCTGCCGCTGGTGCTCGCGCTGGTAGAGGACGCCGGCGTCCGCGCCCAGGCCCTCGACGCGCGCGGCTTCGGCACCCGGGGCCCGCGCACCAGCTACCGGCAGCTCGACGACCCGCCCGGGCAACGGCTGTTCCGCGCCTTGGCGCTCCTGCTGGCCGCGGCGGCAGTCGTGCTCCGGCTGAGCTTCACCTGGCCGGGAGCCGGCAGATGAGCGCCGCAGAACGTGGGCCTGACGGCCCGGACGCCGTCCCGGCGGTCCTCGAGGCCCGGATCCGCAGCTTCAGTTACCACGGAGACCCGGCCCCCGTGCTGCACGACATCGGCCTCACCCTGCGGCCCGGCACCCTCACAGCCGTCCTCGGTGGGTCCGGCAGCGGCAAAACCACCCTCGGCAAGCTGCTCGCCGGCTGGCTCCGGGCCGGCGCCGCCGGTGAGCTGCGCGGCACCCTCAGCCTCGGGTCCCAGCGCCTGGAGTTCGCCGGCGGCGACGGCGACCCCCGGATCGACCCGGCCGCCTGGTCCGGCCGGGTGGGCTACGTTCCGCAGGAAGCGGCAACGATGCTCTCCACGGTCCGCTCCACGGTGGCCGAAGAACTGGCGTTCGGCCTGGAAAACCGCGGTGTGCCGCGTCCGGAGATGCTGCGGCGGGTGGCCCTCGCCGCGGAACAGACCGGCCTGTCCGGTCTCCTGGAGCGCAACCCCGCGCAGCTCTCCGGCGGCGAGCTGCGCCGGCTGGCCGTGGCCTGCGCCGTGATCGGGGAGCCGGAGATCCTGATCCTTGACGAACCTCTCGCCTCCCTCGACCCGGCGGGCGCGGACGGCATGGCGCGGCTGGTGCGCGGGCTGCTTAGCGCCGGGACCGCCGTCGTCCTCCTCAGCCAGGCGGCCGACGCGCTGGCCCGCAGCGCCGGGCAGTGGCTGGTCCTCGCGGCCGGCACGGCGACGGCCCCGAGAGCCGGCGCAGGCGCCTCCGATGCTCCCGCAAGCGCCCCGGACGAATGGCCCGCCGGCGCGCTGGCCGCGGCCGGCGTCCTGGCCGACGGCGACACCGCCGCGGCGGGGGAGCCCCCGGCGTTCGACGCCGGGTTCGACGCTACGGTGGCACCCGTCCTGGAACTGCGGGGCATTGGCTTCAGCCACGGCCCCGGCAGGAAGGCCGGACGGAAGAAGCCGCGGCAGCCTGCCGCCCAACCGCTGTTGCGCGGGCTGGACCTGACCCTGCGGCCCGGCGAGATTGTCGCCGTCACCGGCCCCAACGGCGCCGGGAAATCCACGCTGCTGCGGCACCTGAACGGACTGTTGCGGCCGCAGGACGGACAGGTCCGGGTCCTGGGCCGGAACATCGCCGGGGAACTCCCGGGCCGGGTGGCCGGGTCCGTCGGCCTGCTGTTCCAGCAACCCCGCGACCAGCTTTTCGAACGGACGGTGCTGCGGGAAGTGGGCTTCGGCCTGCGCCGGCTCGCCGGTGCGGAGGACGCCCCCGGGCGTGCCCTCGAGGCACTCGCCGCCGTCGGGCTGTCCGACGCCGCGGCAGCACACCCGGCGGAGCTGCCGTCCTCGCGGCAGCGGCTGCTGGCCCTGGCCACCGTGCTGGCCCGCCGGCCGGCCCTGCTCGCCCTCGACGAGCCGACCGTGGGCCTCGACCGGCACGGCCTGGAGGTGCTGCACGCCGCCGTCGCCGGGGCGGCTGCCCGCGGCGCCGCGGTCCTGCTCGTCACCCATGACGCCGCCTACGCGCGAGCCGCGGCGCACCGGGTCCTGGAGCTGGACGGCGGCAGCCTGCGCGAGACCTGGCGGCGCGGCAGCGCCTGAGCCGGTGCGGTTGCGAACCCCGGCCGGGCGATCTCCAACCCTTTTCCCGGCATTCATCCAGCCACGACCGATACCGTCCAGCCATGACCTCAAAAACCCTTGTCATCAACTCTGCCCTGGGCGCCGTGATTCTGGCGCTCGGCGCGGGTACCTACCTGTCTGTCACGGCCGCAGGGTCCACGTCCCCGGCGGCCTCGGTCCGGACGGTAGCGGTGAGCAAGGCCGGCATCTCCTCGGTGGCCACAGCGTCCGGCAACGTCGCCTCCGCGACCACCACGGTGGTCAACGCGCAGAACTGCACCGGCGCCATCGTCTCGGTCAGTGCCGCCCTCGGCCAGCAGGTCACCGCGGGCCAGCAGCTGCTGACCATCGACCCCACCAACGCCCAGAACGCGCTCAAGACCGCTGAGGCCCAGCTCGCCTCCGTCAGCGCCCAGGCCAACCAGCAGGAGGTGACCGCCGCGGGCCAGGTCTCCTCCGCCAACCAGAACCTGGTCAACGCCCAGCAGTCCGCCAACCTCGATT
Source organism: Arthrobacter sp. (assembly GCA_035704125.1). Taxonomy (GTDB): domain Bacteria; phylum Actinomycetota; class Actinomycetes; order Actinomycetales; family Micrococcaceae; genus Arthrobacter. Next base: position 469 of record DASSXE010000191.1, on the reverse strand, counting down.
CCTCCCAGCAGGCCGCCGCGGTGGCGGCCGCCCAGAAGGCGGTGGACGCGGACACCGCCGGCGTCACCGCCGCCCAGGCCCAGCCGGTACCCAGCCCCAAGCCGGCCAACTGGACGGACCCGGTGGTCGCGGCGCAGAACCAGCTCGCCAAGGACCAGCAGGCCCTCACTACGGCGCAGAACCAGGCCTCCTCAAGCCAGCTCAAGGACAAGCAGCAGCTGGCTACCGCCTCGACGGCCCTCGGCAACGCGCAGAACTCGGCGGCCTCGGCCGGCGGCACCAACATCACCAGCGCCCAGGTGGCGGTGGAGACCGCCCAAGCCAACCGGGCCTCCTGCAACGTCAACGCACCGGCGGCCGGCACCGTGACCGCCGTCAACGCCACCGTCGGCGCCCTCGCCGGTTCCGCCGGCGGCTCGGCTGCGTCCTCGGGCTCGTCGGCCGCGTCCTCCGGCGCCTCCTCGGGGTC
>DASSXE010000515.1:0-8591 GCA_035704125.1 Arthrobacter sp. | reverse complement strand
AGCACCTGCGCCGGCTCGGCGAGGCCGCCGGCGCCGCCGAACCCGAGCTGGTGCTCCCGGACCAACCCGAGGGGCAGCGCAGCACCTCCAGCAGCCCGCTGGTCGCGTGCCTGTCCGACGCGATCCGGTTCTACATGGAGTTCCACCGGCACTACGACCAGGGCTACGTGGCACACATGCACGACGCCTTCGCCGCCTGCGCCGCCGTCGGACGCACGCCGTTCAGTGCCCGGCTGGCCACGGTCGACGTCGAGACCGACTCTCCGCTGCTGGCCGGCACCACCGTGGCCGACTTCCGCGGGCTCTGGGGGCTGCCGCCGAACGCCCGGATCGTCGCGGACAACGATCCCGGCCAGTGCTTCGACGAGCTGATTTCCTCGGTGGGCGCCCTGGCCCGATCGCTGGCGTCACTGTAGCCGCAGCCCGGAACGGTAGCCCCCGCCGGCGGTGTACCCCCGGTGTTTCCGGCGGTGTTTCCGGCGGGGCGGGGGATCGCTAAGATGATAGCTGCGCCGAGGTGACATGAGGCGGATATTCCAGACCCACGCCGAAGGACTTTTCCCATGTCACAGCAGCCCCTGACCCTCCCCGACGCAGGCTCCCGAAACGGAGCCGCACGGGCCCCGCGCCGCCGTCGGCTGCTCGAAATCGCGGGTGCCGCGGCCATCGCCGCCACCTATGTCTTCCTCGTCCTGACCCAGCCGGTGGAGCTCGCCGACGGCCTGACCAGCTTCTCCGCGCTCGTGGCCCTCGGCGGTTTCCTGCTCGGCGCGGCGCTGCTGCTGGTCGCCGTGTTGCCCGTGCTGCCCACGTCCACCCTGGTCCTGATGCCGGTGGCGATCGTGCTCAACGTGGTCCTCGGCCAGTTGATGGGCAGCACCGGACTGCCGTTCTACCTCGACGCGATCGGCACGGTCCTGATCGCCGTCCTGGCCGGCCCGGCCGCCGGCGCCGCCACCGGGGTACTCGGCAGCATCGTATGGTCCTTCTTCAACCCCACCGTGCTTCCCTTCGCCGCCGGCGCGGCCCTGATCGGCTTCCTCGCCGGGCTCGCCGCCCGCGGCGGCCTGTTCCGCCGCTTCTACCTCGCGCCCGTGGCCGGCTTCGTCACCGGGATCCTGGCCGGCGTTGTCTCCGCCCCGATTGCGGCGTTCGTCTACGGCGGAACCGCGGGCCTGGGCACCGGAGCCGTCGTCAGCGCCTTCCGCGCCATGGGCGACACTCTGCTGGCCGCCATCACCAAGCAGGCCCTCATCTCGGACCCGATGGACAAGGCCATCGTCTTCACGATCGCCGCCCTGCTGGCGTACGCCCTGCCGCGACGCACCACGTTCCAGTTCGCCTTCGTCCGCCGCTTCCGGGTGCTCGCCGGCAAGGCCCCGGCGGCACCCGTCGCCTAGAACCATGCGCCTGCACCCGCTGACGGCCCTGACCGCGGCCGGCTGCGCCGCGGTCACCACGACGGCGGCGGGCAGCTGGCCACTGTCCCTCGCGGTGGTGTTGGCGGCCGCGCTGCTCGCCGTGCGCGCGGGCATGGGGCCCCGGGTGCTGGCGTCCGCCGCGGTCATCCTGGCGCCGCTGTGCCTGTCCCTGCTGGTACTGCATGGGCTCTTCTTCCCGGAAGGCCGCACGGTGCTGGCGCAGTGGGGGCCGGCCCGGGTGACCACCGAGGGGCTTGGCTTCGCCCTGGAGCTGGCCTCGCGGACGGCCGCGTCGGTCCTGGTGCTCCTGCTGTTCTCCTTCACCGTCAGCGTCCCGGATCTCCTGACCGCCCTGGCCGTTCGGCGGATTCCCCCGCAGTTCAGCTTCGTGCTCGCCTCCACCCTCACCCTGGTCCCCGCCATGGCCGGCCGGCTGGAGAAGATCCGGCAGGCCCAGGAGGCGCGCGGGCTGGTGGTGCGGCGCGGGCTGCTGCCCCGGCTGGCCGCGGCCAGGCTGCAGGCGGTGCCGCTGGTCCTGGGCCTGCTGGAAGACGCCGGGGTCCGGGCGCAGGCGCTCGACGCGCGCGGTTTCGGCGCGCCGGGCCCGCGGACCAGCTACCGGCAGTTGCAGGACCCGCCCGGGCAGCGGATTTTCCGTGCCGCGGCGCTCCTGCTGACCGCTGCCGCCGTGGTGCTGCGGCTCGTCACGGCCTGGCCGGCGGCGGTCCCCGCATGAGCGCGTCCGGACGCGCCACCTCCTCGCCGCCGGCAGCCGCCGCGCGGATCGTCAGCTTCAGCTTCCACGGCGACGCGGGGGAGGCCCTGCGCGACATACGGCTGTCCGTGCAGCCGGGTTCCCTGACCGCCGTGCTGGGAGGTTCCGGCAGCGGCAAGACCACCCTCGGCAAGGTACTCGCCGGCTGGCTCCGGGCCGGCCACTCCGGGATCCTGCGCGGGAGCCTGGCCCTCGGCGCCGATGTCCTGGAGTTCGACGGCGCCAGCGGAGACCCCCGGATCAACCCGGCCGCCTGGTCCGGCCGGGTAGGCTACGTGCCGCAGGACGCCGGTGCCATGCTCTCCTCGGTGCGCTCCACGGTCGCCGAGGAACTGGCGTTCGGCCTCGAGAACCGGGCCGTCCCGCGCCTGGAGATGCTCCGGCGCGTGGCGCGGACCGCGGAACTGACCGGTTTGTCCGGCCTCATGGAGCGGGACCCGGCGGAGCTTTCCGGCGGCGAGCTGCGCCGGCTGGCGGTGGCCTGCGCTGTCATTGCCGAGCCGGAGGTGTTGGTCCTGGACGAGCCGCTGGCCTCCCTCGATGCGGCTGGCGGCCGCCAGCTCCGGACGCTGGTGGACGGGCTGCTTGCCGCCGGCACCGCCGTCGTGCTGTTGAGCCAGGCGGTGGATGCCCTGGCCCGCAGCGCCGGGCACTGGCTCGTGCTGGACGGCGGCACGGCGACGGCGGAAGGCGCGCCGGCCGAGCTGGCGGGCGGCCCCCACCTGCGCGACGCCGGGGTTGTGGTGGCGGCCATGGCTGCCGCACCCCCGCAGGCGCTGCCCGCCGCCCCGGCAGCCGCTGCGGCGCCGGTCCTTGAACTGCGGGGGATCGGCTTCGGCTACGGCCCCGCCGGCGTGCTGCGGAACCTGGACCTCACCGTCCGCCCGGGGGAAATCGTCGCCGTCACCGGCCCCAACGGCAGCGGAAAATCCACGCTGCTGCGCCACTTCAACGGTCTGCTCCGGCCCGACGCCGGCGATGTGCGCGTCCAGGGACAAAGCATCGACGGGATCCCCACCGGCCGCATCGCCGCCGCGGTCGGCCTGCTGTTCCAGCAGCCGCGCGACCAGCTCTTTGAACGGACGGCGCTGCGGGAGGTCGGCTTCGGCCTGCCCCGCCTGGTCGGCGCCGGGGCCGCGGCCGGACGGGCGCACGAGGCGCTGGCCGCCGTCGGACTCTCCGACGCCGCGGGGGAGCACCCCGCCGAACTCCCGTCCTCCCGGCAGCGGCTGCTGGCCCTGGCCACCGTGCTGGCCCGCAGGCCGGCCGTCCTGGCCCTGGATGAGCCCACCGTGGGACTGGACCGGCACGGCCTCGAACACCTCGCCGACGCCGTGGCCGCGGCGGCGGCGCGGGGCGCCGGCGTCGTTATGGTCACCCACGACCTGGACTACGCCCGGGCCAGCGCCCACCGTGTCCTCGCGCTCGACGGCGGCACCCTGCGGGAGACGTGGCGGCGCGGCAGCGCCTGAGCTGGGCACGCTTCCTGGCGCCCGTTCCGGCGCCTGTGCTTGCCGAGCCGATTTCGGCCGGCCCGGCGATCTCCAACCCTTTTCCCGGCTTTCACCCAGCCACGGCGGATACCGTCCAGCCATGACCTCAAAAACCCTTGTCATCAACTCTGCCCTGGGCGCGATGATTCTCGCGCTCGGAGCGGGTACCTACCTGTCTGTCACGGCGGCCGGTTCCACGTCCCAGGCAGCCTCGGTCCGGACGGTAGCGGTGGGCAAGGCCGGCATCTCCTCGGTGGCCACAGCGTCCGGCAACGTCACCTCCGCGACCACCACGGTGGTCAACGCGCAGAACTGCACCGGCGCCATCATTTCGGTCAACGCAGCGCTGGGCCAGCAAGTGACGGCCGGCCAGCAACTGCTGACCATCGATCCCACCAACGCCCAGAATGCGCTCAAGACTGCCGAGGCGCAGCTGGCCTCGGTCAGCGCCCAGGCGAACCAGCAGGAGGTGAGCGCCGCCGGCCAGGTGACTTCCGCCAACCAGAACCTGGTGAACGCCCAGCAGTCCGCCAGCCTGGACGCATCGCAGCAGGCCGCCGCGGTGGCGGCAGCCCAGAAGGCGGTGGACACGGACACCGCCGCGGTCACCGCCGCACAGGCCCAGCCCGTGCCCAATCCCAAACCGGCCAACTGGACGGACCCGGTCACCGCGGCGCAGAACCAGCTCGCCAAGGACCAGCAGGTCCTTACCCAGGCCCAGAACCAGGCGTCCACGACGCAGCTCAAGGACAAACAACAGCTCGCGACGGCATCAACGGCCCTCGGCAACGCCCAGAACTCGGCCGCCTCGGCCGGCGGCACGAACATCACCAGCGCCCTGGTGGCGGTGGAGACCGCCCAGGCCAACCTTGCCTCCTGCAACGTCAACGCGCCGGCGGCAGGCACCGTGACCGCGGTCAATGCGACCGTCGGTGCGCTTGCCGGCGCCGCGGGGTCCTCGGGCGCAACCGGAGGCGGTTCAGCGGCAACGGGCTCCGCTACCTCGGGTTCCTCCGCGGGCACGGCGGCTTCGGGTTCCTCCGGAGGCGCCACGGCCGCCGCCGGCCTGGTCACCATCAGTGACACCACCCACCTTCAGGTGGTGGCCGGCTTCTCCGAAGCCGATGTCGCCACCATGAAGCCCGAGCAGACCGCACAGTTCGTCTTCCCGGCCCTGGGCCAGCAAGCCAACGCCGCTCCGGTGACGGGCAAGGTCGTGTCGATTGCGCAGACGTCCAGCACCACCAACGGCGTCGTGACGTATCCGGTGACCGTATCAATCGCCAACCCGCCGGCCAGCCTGCGCCTGGGCCAAAGTGCGAACATCACCGTCACTACCGCGGTGGCGGATAACGCGCTGCTGGTTCCGAGCCTGGCCGTGACCACCAGCGGGGACCGCCAAAGCGTCAACGTCCTCCGGAACGGAACCACGACTCCCACCCGGGTCACGACCGGAATTACCGCCAACGGCAGGACCCAGATCCTGACCGGGCTCTCCGAGGGCGACCAGATTGAACTTCCGGCGATCTCCAGCACCCTGGACAGCGGCACCGGAACGACGCAGCAGGGCAACGGCTTCGGTGGCGCCGGCTTCGGCGGCGGCAACCGTGGCGGCGGCACCCGCAGCGGGGGGCAGTAGGCTGTGGCGGCGGTCATCGAACTGACCGGGGTCACCAAGGTCTACGGCAAGGGCGAAGCGGAGGTGCGCGCCCTGGACGGGGTCGGCATCACCATCGAACGCGGCGACTTCGTAGCCATCATCGGAGCCTCCGGCTCCGGCAAATCCACGATGATGAACATCATCGGCTGCCTGGATGCTCCGACGTCGGGGAGCTACTTCCTGGACGGTATCCGCACCGCCGAACTGGACGAATACCAGCAGGCGCAGATCCGCAACCGGAAGATCGGCTTCGTGTTCCAGAACTTCAACCTGATCTCCCGCACCAAGGCAGTGGACAACGTCGCCATGCCGCTGGCCTATGCCGGGATCGGCCGCCAGGTGCGGCAGACCCGTGCGCTGGCGATGCTGGACGCCGTCGGCCTCTCCAGCCGCGCTGACCACAAACCCTCCCAGCTTTCCGGCGGCCAGCAGCAGCGCGTTGCGATCGCGCGGGCACTCGTCACCAACCCGGTCCTGCTGCTCGCCGACGAACCGACCGGCGCCTTGGATTCGCGGTCCTCCGACGAAATCCTTGACCTGTTCGAGCGGCTGCACGAGGCGGGCCGGACCATCGTGATGATCACCCATGAGGCGGACGTGGCGGAACGTGCAGGCCGGGTGATCCGCATGCAGGACGGCCGGATCGTGTCCGACACCCGCCAGCGTCCGTTGCGCGGCCGGGCCCTGGCGGGTGTGCAGTGAGCCTTCTGGAGTCCGCGCGCTTCGCCCTCGCCGGCGTCGCGGCCAACAAAATGCGTTCCGTCCTGACCACGCTGGGGATCCTGATCGGCATCGCCGCCGTGATCGTCCTGCTCGCCGTGGGCGCCGGCACGAGCAACGCCATCAAGGCCCAGATCGGCAAGCTGGGAACGAACGTCTTGACGGTCAGCCGCTCCACCGCGGTGGGCGGCAGGGCCGGAGCCGGAACCCAGGTCAGCGGCAGCCGGACCCGCAGCACCAACCTGACCCTGGAGGACGAAAAAGCCCTCACCGACCCGGTGTTGGCCCCCGACGTCGCCCGGACGGCGCCGATCGTGCAGGCGCAGGGCGTCACCGGAACGTACAACAACGCCACGCACTCCGTCGCCAGCTTCCTCGGAACCACCGCGCCCTATTTTGAGATCAGCAACAGCACCCTGGCGGCGGGGGCCCTCTTCACCGACGCGGACCAGCAGGCGGCCAACCCGGTCGCGGTGATTGGCAACACGGTCGCGTCCGACCTTGTCGGTCCCGGCACCGCCGCCGCCGTCGGGCAGACCATCCAGCTCAACGGCCAGAACTTCACCGTGAGCGGCGTGCTCAGCGCGAAAGGTTCCTCCGGGCTGAACGACCCGGATGACATCGTGGTGGTGCCGCTTTCGACGGCGCAAAGCAAATTCACCGGGTACGCGCCGACGCTGGCGTCCATCACGGTCCAGGCGTCGTCCGCTGACGTCATGAACCAGGCGCAGAACGAACTGCAGATGATCCTCGACGCCCGCCACGGCGTGGACGCCAGCAACCGGGACTACCAGGTGCGGAACCAGGCGCAGATCCTGACCACCGCCACGAACACCACGCAGACCCTGACCATCCTGCTCGGCGCCGTGGCCGCCATCAGCCTCCTGGTCGGCGGGATCGGCGTCATGAACATCATGCTGGTCACGGTCACCGAACGCACCCGGGAAATCGGCATCCGCAAGGCCATCGGCGCCTCCCGCGGCAGTATCGTCGCGCAGTTCCTGATCGAATCCCTGATCATCTCGGTGATCGGTGGCATCGCCGGGATCGTGATCGGTTTCGCCGGCAGCGCCTTCCCGGTCCTCGGCGTCCAGCCCGAGGTCCAGGCCTGGACGGTGTGGCTCTCCCTGGCCGTTTCCGCCGTCATCGGCCTCGTCTTCGGGGTCTACCCCGCCAACAAGGCCGCAAAGCTGCGACCCATCGACGCCCTCCGTTACGAATAGGACCCCCATGAAAAACCTTCTTCCGGGCGCGGACCCCATGGGGCGCCGCCGCGCTGCGTCCGCCGAACCGGCTAGCACTGAGGTCCTGCCGTCACTGACGCCGACGGCGCCGGCAGCATGGGAACCACGGGAATCCGCAGCTCCGGGGGCAGGACCCGATCCAGTGCTGCCCTACGGCGGGCCGCCGTTCGTACCGGAGGTCGATGACGCCGCCGAGACACCCGAGGCCGACGACCTCGCCGACGAGCCGTTCGTACCCAAGAGCCGGTACGTGATGGGCCGGTCCACGAAGGTCCTGGTGTGCGTTGCCCTGGTTGCCGCCGGTATGTTCGCGGGCTCGGCCGTGCAAAAACAGATCGACGCCGGAACCCGCGCTTCCCGCGGCACCTTCGGCACGGTGCAGAACCCGGGTGCCGGGACCGGAAACGGCACCGGGAATGCGACGCCGGGACAGGGCCGCCGCGGCGGCGGAACTGCCGGCAGCGGAACTGCCGGCAGCGGGACTGCCGGCGTCGGGGCCGGGGCTCCGAGTACCGCTCCAGCGCAGCCCGGCTCCAGATAACCCGTTGCTCGTGTTCCCTTCGGGCGGCAGACGGTTGGGGTATATTTTCTGAAGTTTGGCGCGCCCTGCGCCTGCCGCCGGATGAACAAGCGAAGGCGCCGCCGTCCCTGCCTGCTGGCGGGGACGGCGGCGCCTTTGGTGCTTAGCGGCTGAGGCTGCTTGCCTTACGCGACCGGTTCGGAGGCCACACCCGGTGCCAGGAACTTCTTGCCGGTGACCCGTTCGGAGGCGCCCACCCGGTCCAGATACGGGGTGATGCCGCCCAGGAACATCGGCCAGCCGGCGCCGAGGATCATGCACAGATCGATGTCCTCCGGTCCTGCCACGACGCCTTCGGCCAGCATCAGGCCGATTTCCTCAGCGAGGGCGTCCTGCGTGCGGCGCAGTACTTCCTCGGCGGTGGACGGCGAATCGCCGAAGGACAGCAGGGCCAGGGTCTCGGCCGGGATCACAGGCTTGCCCGCCTTCACCGAGGCCGGATCCCAAAGGGACTTGATGCCGTTGTCGATCAGCACCTGCAGGTTCTTCGAGACGGTGAAGCGGTCCCCGAAGGCGGCGTGCAGGGATTCCTGGACATGCTGCGCGACCGGCAGCCCCACCATGGCGCCAAGGGTGAACGGCGTCATCGGCAGGCCCATCGGGCGCAGCGCATTGTCCGCCACCTCGGCCGGGGTGCCCTCATCGAACGCGGCGGTCACTTCGCCCATCAGCCGCAGCAGGAGCCGGTTGACCACAAA
>DASSXE010000485.1:0-4593 GCA_035704125.1 Arthrobacter sp. | reverse complement strand
CCCCAGGAAGCCGGTGTGTTCGGGCCGGTGGGTCCACAGCAGCGGCCCGAGCTTGTAGATGGAGTCCACGGTGTCGCTGACGGACGGAGCCTCCTGCAGGCGGACGGCGCGTTCGACCTTCTGCAGTTCGGTGATGTCGGCCTGGAACGCGGCCATGGCGGACCGGAAGGATTTGAGCTGTTCCTTGCGCTCGCGCCGGGACTGCATCTTCTGGTCCATGTAGTGGCCCACCACAAACAAGGGCATCATCAGCATGAAGATCACCGACATCATGTTCTGCGTGACGGCGAAGACGACGGCGCCCATCATCAGCGGCGCGATCAGCATGATGTACGGGAACGGGTGGTGTTCCTGGCGTTTGGGCCCGGACGGGACGGTGCGTTTGCGCGGTTCGAACCGGGGCACCACCCGGGGTGAGCGGTTGAAGTCGATCAGCGGCGAACTGGGGGCCGCGCCCTGGCTGCCGCCGAGGGACACCACGGAGACCGTGGTGTCGCCGAGGGTGACGGTGTCCGAGGAATTCAGGGTGGCCCGGGTGACGGGCAGCCCGTCCATCAGCAGGCCGTTCGCGGAGTTGGTGTCCACGATTTCGATGCTCTCGCCCACGGTGAGCCGGGCGTGCCGCTTGGACGTCAGCGGATCGGTGAGGCGGATGTCGACGTCGCGGTCCCGGCCGAGGTAGCTGGTGCCCGAGGGCAGCGGGAATTCGCGTCCGACGTCGGGCCCGGAGAGGATGCGCAGGGTCGCCGCCGCGGGGCCACGGTTCGCTCCCGGCACCGCGAACTGCCCACTGACCTGGGTGAGCGAGATGATGGAGCCGGGCCGCAGCCCGGATTCGAGCAGGTTGTCTTCCCGGGTCAGGACGGTGCCCTTGGACCCGCCAGCGGCGAAGGCCTCCTCGATGCGCAGCGAGAGGTTCGCCGGCGGCGGGGTCCCGCGCCGTGCGGGGTCCGCGGCCCAAAGCTCGGTGGCGATGTCCGCGACCGTGGCGAGGCCATCGACGGTGACGGCCAGGTCCTTGGCCTCGGCGGGGTCCCGCCGCAGGGTCAGGCGGATCTTCATGCGTCCTCGTTCCCGCGCTGGGTGTCCAGCAGCACCAGGTCCGCCGGAGTGACCAGGTGCGAGGTCACGGCGTGCTCCACGAGCCGGGCCCGGCGGTTGGTGGCGAGCTTGCCGCCGCCGCCGCGCAGTCCGGCGACCCCCACCCGGTCAAGTTTGTCGCACACGTTGTCCAGCTTTCTGTTGAATCGGGTGAGCGTCCAGGCCAGGGTCCGGGCCGCTTCGGCGGAGGACGGGATGGCGCTGAAACCGGTGCCCTCCCGGCGCAGCATCGGCTCGGCGAGGGCGACGATCAGGGCCTTTTGCGAGTCGGTGAAGACGACCGGACCGATGGTGGTGTCCCCGCCGCTGTCCTCGCTGCGGGACTCCTGGCGGAACGCCGGGGTGCGGAGATGGACGGCGAACTCGTAGGTGGTGGGACCGGCCGTGAAGATGACGTTGGTGTGGCTGAACACCAGCGGGATCCGGGCGCCGGGCGCGAGCCAGGCCTGCATGCCGCCGGAGGCGTCCGCGATGGTGGCGCAGAGCATGGAGCCGACGTTGCTGAGCCACCAGATGCCGTCGTACCGGGCAATCTGCAGGAACTGCCGGTGCAGGTACGGGTTGTCGTCCACTTCGAGGTCGCCCTCGCGGCCGATGCTGAAGATGTCTTCGTCGGATGGCTCGTGCCATTCGCCGCAGAAATCTATCGCTAGGTCCCCCATGGTGTTTCTCCTCGTCCGGTGGTGCTCACGGTTTCTTGGCGCAGCCGATGGAGGGTTGTTCCATCGGGGACGATGATCCGTCGGCGCGGACGATCATCACCTGGATACAGGTCTCCCCCGCCGGGTTGGGCTTGACCTGGACGGGCGCCTGGGCGATGGACTGGAACTCCCCGTTGCCTTGGGGCGAGTAGGTCCGCCACTTGTACTTGTCGCCGGGCTTGGGCTGCGGGTTGTTCCAGTAGAAGCTGGCGCTCCCGTCGGTTCCCACGGCTCCGGAAAGCCCTTCCACGTCCGGTACGGTCCCGTTGTCCAGGGCGTCCGCAGGCGGTTTGCTGACCTGTTCGGCGGGTTTGGCGGCGGGCGCCGGCCGGGTGGTTCCGGCCACGATGCCGACGACGGCGGCCACCACCAGCACCGCGCCGGCCACCAGGGAGAGAACCAGGTTGCGCCGGCGGTGCCCTTCCGCCGTCGGGGCCGCCGTCGCGCCGGCGGCCTCCTCGGCACGGGGTTGGCTGGAGCGGCTGACCGTCGCGGCGACGTCGTCGTCCTCGGCGCGGACCGGGCCGGGCGCGGGCGCCGCGGAGGACGGCACCGCGGCGCGCCTCCGGACGGTGTCGTTGCCTGCCGGGCCTGCCGCCGGGGACGGTGCCACCGGAGCCGCAGCCGCCGGCGGCTGCGTGACGCCGGGAAACCGGGGCGGGAACGTCGGCCCGTGCCCGGTGGCGTCGGGGTCGATCGCCGCGATACTCCGGACCCGGGTCTCCTCGAAGGCTTCATCCGGATGCGGTTCATCGCCGCGCGGTTCCTCAAGCACCTCGAAGGGCGTCACTGAGAGGTTCAGCTCGGCCTGGATGCGCTGCAGCGCCAGGGCGAAGGCGTGGGCGGAGGAGTACCGGGAGTCCGGCGACTTGGCCATCGCGGTAGCGAGGGCAAGTTCCAGTGACTCGGGCACGTCCGCGCGGCCAAGCTTCGGCACCGGCATGCTGGTGATGCGGGAGATCAGCTCGCGCTGGGAGTTGTCCGCGCCTGGCAGCACGAACGGGGAACGGCCGGCCAGCAGGGTGTACAGCGTGGCGCCGAGCGCCCAGACGTCCACCAGCACGCCGTCGACCTGCCGGTCGCTGAACTGTTCCGGCGGCGACCAGGGAATGGACATGCCGGCGTCCTCGTCCTGCTCGCCGGCCAGGGTGCCGGAGATGCCGAAGTCGGTCAGGGCCGGGCGGTTGTAGTCGGTGACCAGGATGTTCGCCGGTTTGATGTCGCGGTGCGCGATCCCGGCCCGGTGCGCGGTCTCCACGGCGGAGGCCACCTGGATGCCGACGGCCAGGACCTCGTCCACGCTGAACCGCTGACGGCGGTACCGGACGTCCAGGCTGGGCCGGGAGCAGTACTCCATGGCCAGGTAGGAGTGGCCGGCGTCGGTGATCTCGGCCTCGAAAATCGTCACGATGTAGGGGTGCGAGGACAGCTGGGCCATCAGGTTCGCCTCGGATTCGAAGCGGCGGCGGGCGCCCTCCGTTTTCAGATCCGAGAGCAGCACCTTGACCGCCACCTTGCGGCGCGGCCTGTCCTGTTCGTAGAGGTAGACGTCGGAGAAGCCGCCGGAGCCGAGCATGCTGATGTAGCTGAAGCCGGGGATGGTGGGCGGCGGCGCGGCGGGGCGTTTGGCGTTCACAGCAGCTCCTCGAAGCGGAGCTGGATGCCGTCGCCCAGCTCGGCCACGTCGCCGTCGAACACAATCGCCATCTCGCCCTGTGCGAGCCGGCGCGGGGCCTGGCCCTCGCGCAGCAGCACGGTGCCGTTGGTGGCCTTCAGGTCGCAGAGCATCACGTGCCAGCCTTCGAGCCGGACCTCGACGTGCGAGCGGGAGATGTCGCCGCCGGGGCTGGCCACCTGGATGAGCTTGGGCATCACGGCGCCCTGGACCCGGGAAACCGAGGGCTGGCGGCCGATGACGAGCGACTGGTCGAGGTCGATCAGTTCCCCGGTGGAGAGCCGCATCCGGCCCAGCCGGGGCCGACGCACCTGCACGCCGTCCCCTGGCAGCGCCTGGCTGCAGTAGGCGCACTGGGCGCTGGTGGGCGGGTTGGCGTGGCCTTGGGCGCACACCCGGGCCAGCACCATGGGCCCGGTGCCCGGGTTCTTGGCCGGGCCGGCGGGGACGGACGCCGTTGCTGCGGCGGGCAGCGCACTCTTCATGATGGTCTGGCCGTCGTGGTCGGCGTTCTCCGGTTCCGGCTGGTGCAACGCCGTGGCCAGCGACGGCGGGGCCGGGCTGTGGACCGGCACCGGGGCGGAAGCGGGCACCGGGGCTGAAGCGGGCACCGGGGCGGAGGCCGGGGAGGCCGGCCGGTTGCCGCCGGTGCTCCACGGCACCGAGTCGATCAGGCCGGTGGGCACGGCCGGTGCGGTTGTGGCCTCGGCCCGAACGGCGTGGTCCGGACTGGACACGGGCCCAGGCCCGGTTGCGGGATCGGGTGCGTCCGCGGGATCTGGTGCGTCGGCCGGCTCGGGTGCGGCGTACGACGGCGGCTGCGGTGCGGGCTCCTCATCGGCTTCCGGATCCTCGCGGACAGCGGCTTCCTCGATGGTCCGCAGCACGGTCTGTTCCCAGAGGTGGTCGTAGCTGCCGGTGGGCTCCTGTTCCGGGGCAGCCGGTGCCGGTGCCTCCAGCGGCCCGGGTTCCGGCTCCGGCTCCGCGGCGGTTTCCGGCTCCAGGTCCTCCGGGAGCTCCAGGACGGTGTCCGCAGAGCTTCCGTGCTCGCCGGACTCCGCGGCCACGTCGGCTTCAGCGGCCACATCGGCCTCGGCGGCCGCCAGCAGCTGATCG
>DASSXE010000448.1:0-3346 GCA_035704125.1 Arthrobacter sp. | reverse complement strand
GGGTGCCGGCCGCCGTCGTTGGTCGTGGTCTCAGCTGCGGAAGTGCGCGGCGCCGCCGGGGTCGCGGGCCAGGTTGATGGCCTCGAGATGTCCGGGCAGCAGCTCGGGGAAGTCTTCGGGGTGGAACCAGCCCACCGCCAGGGACTCGTCGTCGTTCACGCGCGCCTCGCCGGAGACGTAGCGGCAGCGGAAGACCAGGGTCAGGAAGTGGCAGCTGTCGCCGTTAGGGTAGACCGTGGGCCCGACGGTGTCGACCGAGACGAGCCGTTGGGCCTCGGCGACGACGCCGGTCTCCTCCAGCACCTCGCGCAGCAGGCCCGGTGCCGGCTCCTCCCCCGGTTCCAGGATGCCGGTGATCAGGCCCCACCGCCCGTTGTCGGCGCGCTGGCCCAGCAGCACCCTGCCGTCGTCGTCGAACACTACCGCCCGGGCGCCGGGGATCCAGAGTGTCTCGTGGCCGATTTTTTCGCGCAGTTTCAGGATGAAGTCCGGGGTGGCCATTTTGCCAGCCTAGCCTGCGGGCAGCAGCAGCATCGCCGCCGCGGCCCCGGCGAGCATGAACGGCCCGAACGGGATGTCCGATTTCAGCGTTCCGCGCCGGGACACCAGCAGCGCCACGCCCCAGAGGCCGCCGAAGAGGAACGCCGCGAAGGTGCCGGCGAACAGGTGCCCCCAGCCCAGGAAGCCCAGGTAGAGGCCCAGGACGCCGGCGAGCTTGACGTCGCCGAAGCCCATCCCCGCCGGATAGACGGCCCGGAGCAGGAAGTAGAAGAGCCACAGCACGGCTCCCCCGGCCAGCACCCGCAGGCCCGGGACGCCGAACAGCGCCGCGGCGGCCGACCCGGCAGCGGCAGGGCTGCCGGCCGGTGCTGCGGCCCCGAGGAGCGCGGCGGCCAGCAGCAGCGCGCCGGCCACCGCATAGGCGGGAAAGACGATGCGGTTGGGCAGCAGGTGGTGGCGGACATCGATCACGGTCAGCCGCGCAGCCATCACGACGAAGTACAGGCAGGCCAGCAGGGCCAGCCAGAAGGCCGGCGGGGTGGCTGCCCCCAGATCGCCCAGACGTTGGATCACCCTCGGATGCTACTGGATTTGCCGGCCCCGCGCCGCCGCTGCCGGCCGGCATGTGACTGGCAGCCGGGTCGCCGGCATAGGTAGGCTTCGCCGATGACCGATCCCACAACCTTCTGGCCTCCGTTCGCCCTCTCGCTCGACACACCGCGCCTTACCCTGCGGCCGATCCGCGATACGGACATCCCGGCCGCCGTCGCGGCGGCCCTCAGCGGCGTCCACGAGCCCGGACGGAATCCCTTCAGCTCCCCGTGGGCCGAGAAGCCCGCCGAGGAACTCGGGCCGAACATGGCGCAGTGGTACTGGCGCTGCCGCGGGACCATGACCCCGCAGGAATGGACCCTGCTGCTGGGTATTTGGCACGACGGCGAGTTCATCGGCTGCCAGGACGTCGGCGCCAAGGACTTCGCCACCCTGAAAACGGTGGGCACCGGTTCCTGGCTGAAACGAAGCGTGCACGGCCGGGGCCTCGGCAAGGAGATGCGCGCCGCCGTCGCCCTGTACGCCTTCGACTGGCTGGGCGCGGACGTCGCAGAGTCCGAGGCCGCCGCCTGGAACCGGCAGTCCCTGGGCGTTTCCCGCTCCCTCGGCTACGAACTCAACGGCACCGTCCGGGTCAACTGGGGCGGCACCGCCCAGGACTCCCAAAAGGTCCGCCTCACCCCGGCCACCTTCAAACGCCCGGACTGGACCCTGCAGGTCCAGGGCCACGAACCCACGGCCAAGTACCTGGGCATTCTCTAGGCTGTGTTCCAGACCGTGGCTGAGTTTCGCAGCACGCTTGGGTGCGGGGCGGCGGCGCCCCGCCGTCGCTTAGACACCTCCCGTCGCTGCGCTGCGGTCGCTGCGCGACCTTCGCTTCGCTCTGGTCGGCGATGCGCTCCTTTGCGGGCCCCCGCCCCGCAGCCCCGCGCGGGTGAAGCGCAACACGAGGCGGGCAGCGTGCGCCCGTCCGGGAGGCGCCAATAACCACGTCGGGCGTCGGCCCTCGACCCGCGTGAGGAACGCACGAGCCGTGCCGCGGGCTCTTCGCGTAGTCGCGCATCGCGACGACAGCGGCCCCGAAGGTCGCCCAGCGACCGCAGCGGGTCGCCGTCGTTGAAGCGTGGTCCCGAGGGCCCCAAGATGAGCTTGCGAATCTTGGGAAGGGACCCGCGCTAAGCGACGGCGAAGGGGCCGTGGTGCGGCGAACCCAACCACGCTCACAAACGAAAGGGCCGTGGCCCGGCGAACCCGACCACGGCCCCTGCCAAACGCGAGCCTAGATCTCCGCCCCCTCGAGCAGGTCCGTGACGAGGGCGGCGATCGGCGAGCGCTCGGAGCGGGTCAGGGTGATGTGGCCGAAGAGCGGGTGGCCCTTGAGGGTCTCGACGACGGCGGCGACGCCGTCGTGCCGGCCGACGCGGAGGTTGTCGCGCTGGGCGACGTCGTGGGTCAGGACGATCTTGGAGTTCTGGCCGATCCGGCTCATGACGGTGAGCAGGACGTTCTTCTCCAGGGACTGCGCCTCGTCCACGATCACGAACGCGTCGTGCAGCGAGCGGCCGCGGATATGGGTCAGCGGCATGACCTCGAGCATGCCGCGGTCCATGACCTCCTCGACCACTTCCTGGCTGACCAGCGCCCCGAGCGTATCGAACACGGCCTGGGCCCAGGGGTTCATCTTCTCCGCCTCCGAGCCGGGCAGGTACCCGAGTTCCTGGCCGCCGACGGCGTAGAGCGGCCGGAACACAATGACCTTGCGGTGTTCGCGGCGCTCCAGGACCGCCTCCAGGCCGGCGCACAGGGCGAGCGCGGACTTGCCCGTGCCCGCGCGGCCCCCGAGGGAGACGATGCCGACGGACGGGTCCATCAGCAGGTCGATCGCCAGTCGCTGTTCGGCGGAGCGGCCGTGCAGGCCGAACACGTCCCGGTCGCCCTTGACCAGGCGGACCTGCTTGTCGGCCCCCACCCGTCCCAGCGCCGAACCGCGGTTCGAAAGCAGCACCAGGCCGGTGTTCACCGGCAGCTCCGCCGCGGCCGGAATGAACACCGGTTCGTGGCCGTAGAGCGTGTCCACCTCGTCCTCGGCGGCGTCAATCTCGGCGAGTCCGGTCCAACCGGAGTCTTTGACCAGTTCATTGCGGTACTCGTCGGCCAGCAGCCCCATGGCGGAGGCCTTGACGCGCATCGGCAGGTCCTTGGACACCACGGTGACGTCCCTGCCCTCGTTCGCCAGGTTCTTGGCGACGGCGAGGATCCGGCTGTCGTTGTCCCCGCCCCGGAAGCCGGCGGG
>DASSXE010000392.1:0-4344 GCA_035704125.1 Arthrobacter sp. | reverse complement strand
CGCAGTGCCGGCGCTGTCCCGGCTGGCTGAACTCCACGACCTGAACGGCCCGTCCCGCAAGACGCAGGCCCTGGTCCTGGCTCCGACCCGCGAGCTCGCGCTCCAGGTCGCCGAGGCCTTCACCTCCTACGCCAAGCACATTGACGACTTCACCGTCCTGCCGGTCTACGGCGGCTCCGCCTACGGCCCGCAGCTCGCTGGCCTGCGCCGCGGCGCCCAGGTCGTGGTCGGTACCCCCGGCCGCGTCATCGACCACATCGCCAAGGGTTCACTGGACCTGTCCGAACTCCAGTACCTGGTGCTGGACGAGGCCGACGAGATGCTCCGCATGGGCTTCGCCGATGACGTGGAGCAGATCTTCCAGCAGACCCCCGAGGGCCGTCAGGTTGCCCTGTTCTCGGCCACCATGCCGAGCCAGATCCGCCGGATGTCGAAGCAGTACCTGAACAACCCCGCCGAGGTCCAGGTCAAGTCCAAGACCACCACCGGTGCCAACACCCGGCAGCGCTACCTGCAGGTGATGGGCCCGCACAAGCTCGATGCCATGACCCGCATCCTCGAGGTCGAAGAGTTCGACGGCGTCATCGCCTTCGTGCGCACCAAGATGGCCACCGAGGACCTCGCCGACAAGCTCCGTGCCCGCGGCTTCCAGGCTGCCGCCATCAACGGCGACATCCCGCAGCAGCAGCGCGAACGCACCGTCGAGGCCCTCAAGGAAGGCCGGATCGACATCCTGGTCGCCACCGACGTCGCCGCCCGCGGCCTCGACGTCGAGCGGATCAGCCACGTGATCAACTACGACATTCCTCACGACACCGAGTCCTACGTGCACCGCATCGGCCGTACCGGCCGCGCCGGCCGCTCCGGCGACGCGATCCTGTTCATGACGCCGCGGGAGAAGTACCTGCTGCGCTCCATCGAGAAGGCGACCCGCCAGCCGGTCGAGCAGATGCACCTGCCCACCGCCGAGTCGGTCAACACCCTGCGCCTGGGCAAGTTCGCCGACAAGATCACGGAGACCCTCGAGTCCGAGGACGTCGCGGCGTTCCGTGACCTGATTGCCTCCTACGAGGAAGAGCACAACGTGCCGGCCGCCGAGATCGCCGCGGCGCTGGCCGTCATGGCCCAGGGCGGCCAGCCGCTCCTGGTCAAGGAACTGCCCGCAGCTCCGGAATTCCAGAAGCGCGAACGCTCCAAGGACGGCTTCGGCTCCCGCGGGCCGACCCGCACGCTGACCGAGGGCAACGCCACTTACCGGATCGCCGTAGGACGCCGCCAGCGCGTCATGCCGGGCTCCATCGTGGGCGCCATCGCCAACGAGGGTGGCATCTCCTCGGCCCAGATCGGCGGCATCGACATCCGTTCGGACCACTCCCTGGTGGAGCTCCCGGCGGATCTGAGCCCCGACCAGCTGAAGGCGCTGTCCCGCACCCGGATCGGCGGCGAGCTGATCCACCTGGAGCTGGACAACGGCCGCAAGCCCTCCGGCGACCGCGGCTCCTACCAGGGCAACCGTGGGGGAGAGCGCAGCGGCGGTTACTCCGGCGGCAGCGGCAACTTCAAGGGCAACGGCGGCTTCAAGCGCGAATTCCGCAAGAACGACGGCGAGCGTTCCTCCGCGGACCGCGGCGGCCGCTCCTTCAGCGACCGCAACGAGCGTGGCGTAGGCGCCGACACCCGCAAGCCGCGGACCGAAGGCGGCTTCAAGCCCCGCAACAAGTGGTAACCACTCGTTCCTAGGCAACACCTGAACGGGCCGGCTCATGGCGAGCCGGCCCGTTCTGCCGTTCCCGGGTTTTCCAGTGAGCGGGGGGCATCCGTCAAGGGGACGGATCCGGCGCCCGACGGCGGGGGAGTAGCCTTCGTCACATCCCCGTCCGGGGGTCTCCGCCGTCGTCGTCCCGGGCGCCCCGAACACCCGGCAATCCCCGTCATCACGCGGGTTTCGGGGGCTTGGGAACGATGGCCATGCCGATTTGTTGGGATCGGAATCTTCCGGTAGAGTATTTACTCGTTGCCCCCCTAGCTCAGTGGTAGAGCGCGTTCTTGGTAAGAACGAGGTCACCGGATCGATTCCGGTGGGGGGCTCTGAATGAGGGCCTGCGTCAAGGCGGTTTTTGACCGGCTTGACGCAGGTTTTTCTCATTCGTGGCGGCGTAGCTCAGTTGGTTAGAGCGCACGACTCATAATCGTGAGGTCGGGAGATCGAGCCTCCCCGCCGCTACAGAATGACCCCGCAGGCCGAGCCTGCGGGGTTCTTTTGTTTAACCCCCGTTGCCCTGTCACTTATGGCTGTTCCCACGCCCTGTAAACCACCCAAGGTGACAGAGCAACGGGTGCGGGCAGGGTGAGTCTGGGACACAATGGGACGATGACGAAAATCGCGATCATCGGCGGCCACGGCAAAGTGGCTTTGGAACTATCCGGCATCCTCACCAAGGACGGGGCCGAGGTGACATCGATCGTCCGCAACCCCGACCACCGGGACGACGTTGCGGCCACCGGAGCCACCCCGCTCGTGCTTGACGTGGAAAGTGCGCCGACGGAAAAGATCGCCGCCGCCCTGACCGGCCACGACGCCGTCGTCTGGTCCGCGGGAGCCGGCGGAGGCAGCCCCGAGCGCACCTACGCCGTCGACCGCGACGCCGCCATACGTTCCATGGAAGCTGCGGACCAGGCCGGCGTGCGCCGCTACGTCATGGTCTCCTACCTCGGTGCCGGAGCGGACCACGGCGTTCCCGCCGACAACAGCTTCCACGCCTACGCGGAGGCCAAGGCCGCGGCCGACGCCCACCTGCGCGGGAGCAGCCTGGACTGGACCATCCTGGGGCCGGGGTCCCTGACCGACGGCCCGGGTAACGGGCTGATCGACGTCGACCCGGCGGACACCTCCTCCGGCACCGGCACGGCACGGGCCAATGTTGCCCTGGTCGCCGCCGCCGTGCTGGGTCTGCCGCAGACCGTCGGCCGGACGATCGAGTTCCGCGACGGAACGCTGCCCCTCGCCGCCGCGCTGGAGTCTGCTGACTAGAAGCGATCTTCCCGGCGCCGGGTCCGGATCCGGCTCAGGCGCCGGCCCCGGAATCGGCAGGACAGCGGGCCAACGGCCGGGGCGGTCCCGGTAGGGTGGTGGGGGCTTGGTGCCGTGGGCCTTAGCCGCGGCAGTGATCGTGAGCCGGCATCAACCACTCCGGGGAAAGTGAGCACATGGACCTGTTGGCCCTCATCATCGGACTTCTTCTGGCCACGGTCGTGGCGGTGGGCCTGGGAGACCGGCTCCGGCTGCCCTACCCGGTGCTGATGCTCATTTTGGCAGCCGGGCTCACCTTCATCCCCGGCTTTCCGGAGGCGCATATCTCGCCGGAGCTGATCCTGCCCGTCTTCCTCCCGCCGCTGCTGTTCGCGACGGCGCAGCGGAGTTCGTGGGCGGTCTTCCGGGTGCGTTGGCGGACCCTGCTGATGCTCGCTGTCGCTCTCGTCGTGGTTTCCACCGCCGTGGTAGCCGGAGCCGCGTGGTTGATGATTCCGGGGATTGGCATTCCTGCCGCGATAGCCCTGGGGGCCATGGTGGCGCCGCCGGACCCGGTGGCAGTCGATTCGATCGCCGGCCGGGTCCATATGCCCCGGCGCCTCATCACGGTGCTGCAGAGCGAGGGTCTGTTCAACGACGCGGCTGCCATCGTCATCTTCCAGGCCGCGGTCGCCGCCACCGTTTCCGGCACCAAAGTAGGGCCCGACGTCGTCCTCCAGTTTGCGCTGGGAGCGGCGCTGGCCGTCGGCGTGGGGATCGCCATGGGTTGGCTCACGGGCCTGATCACACGGCTGGTGCAGTCCATGGTGGCCCGAAGCGCCGTCACCCTGGTTGTCCCGTTCGCGGCCTACATCCTGGCCGAGGAACTTCATGCCTCGGGGGTCATCGCCGTCGTTGTGACGGCCCTGGAGGTCCAGCGGCATTCGCGGCCGCAGGACGCCGCGGAGAGGATCACCCGAACGGCGTTCTGGGACGTCGTGGAACTGCTCGCCACGGGCCTGGCCTTCGGGCTGGTGGGGCTCGAAATCCGCCAGGTCATCCACGACGAAGGCGCGGGCGTTCTCGGGATGGCAGGTACCGCCGCCGTCGTCTGCGTCCTGGTCTTCGCCGTCCGCTTTGGCTGGCTCGCCATCATGTCCGGACTCGCGCGCAGCAGCAAGAACACGCTGCGACCCACTTCGGCCAAGGAGGTGCTGATCCTGACCTGGTGCGGCATGCGCGGCCTGGCCACGCTGGCCCTCGCACTCGCGCTTCCGCTGAGCCTCGAGGACGGTTCACCGTTTCCGGCCCGCAGCGAACTGCTGGTGATCGCC
>DASSXE010000454.1:0-2018 GCA_035704125.1 Arthrobacter sp. | reverse complement strand
CCACTCGCGCTTGTTGCTGACGACCGTGGTCAGGAGCTTGGTGGCGCGCACCGGCATCCGGGCCTCGTAGCTGCCCACCTGGGACCGGATCTTGTAGTTCTGGGTGCGGACTTCCAGCTCGGTGGCGCCCACCCGGGGTGCGAGCTTGGCCGCATCCTTGGCGGCGTCACCGGCGTCCACGGCGCCGGCAACCTGCTCCAGGACGCGGCGGAACTGTGCGTCCAGCAGGACCGGAGCGGCAACACCCGCGGCCGGGGCGGAGGCGGTGCCGGACGGGGATGTCGAGGAGGAAGAGGCGCCCCCTGACGGGGCGGGCGACGGCGACTGGCTGGCCTGGGCGGCCACCCCGGTTCCCGCCACTGCAGCGGCGGTCAACAGTGCCACGGCGGCACCGGCGGTACGGCGTCGGGCCGAAGGGGCCGCGGCGCGCACGGCGGTGCCCGGACGGGTTTCGTCGTCCCTGGCTGCCGCGCCGGTCTGACGGGCCTTGGCCCGGCTGACCGCCTGGGCCCGGGCGCGGCGGGCGAAGGCGCTGCCCTTGGCCGCACGGCCGTTGTCGGAGTCGGCGCCGCCGCCGTCCCCCGCGTCCGTGCCGTCCGTCGGTTCGCCGCCCCTGGAGCCGGACTTGGGCTTGAGCAGCAGCAGCGCCGCGCCGGCGAGGATCAGCAGGCCGCCAAGCACCATGAGCGGGATGGCCCAGGGGGTGGAGGTGTCATTGGGGAAGGTCATCGAGATGTCCGAGGGGGCGGCCTTGGTGCCGTCGCTGGCCAGCAGCAGCGACCAGTCGCCGTCCGCGGGCGGGGTCCAGGAGTAGTCCATCTCACCATTGGCGTTCTCCGTGGTCACCCACAGGTCGGAACCCGCGGGCGACGGCGCGGTGGCTTCGCCGTCGGTGTGGTCCACGGTCAGCGACTTGCGGTCCGCGGAGACGCCGGAAACCGTGTTGTGCGCGGTCTTGCCGACCCAGGCGTTGACGTCATCCGGGCGGCCGGAAGCCAGTAGGAAACTGCCTTCGCCCTTGACATGGATTTTCACCGTGCCGCCGTGCAGGGTGCGCAGTTTCTGGTCGACGACCGTGAGCGGCGCGGCTGTCCCGTTGCCGGGAGCGGTTGCCGTCACCGTCTCCGGCGGAGCCCAGAACGTCTTCTGCCCGATTCCGGCGAGCAGTGTCAGGAGGCCGAGCAGCACTAGTGCAACTGCAGTCTTGAAACGCAAAATATTACCTATCATCAGCGGACACGTACTTTTAAGAGTAACCGTTTTGTTACCTCAGAGTCAGATCGGCGGAATTGTCAAGCCCCCTTGATGGCCGTCCCCGGCCCTGGGATCCGCCGGATAACAAGGCTGCTGATAGTGTTTGCGGTGATCGTCACACCCGCACCGCAACCGCGGAATGGCGGGGAAATTCCAGAGAAAAAAGGCTCTAAGCGCAGTGACTGAACCCACGGATTCATCCTCCTCAGGACAGGCAGCCGTCCAGCAGGAATCCGCCCCGCAGGTTTCCGCCCCGCGGGCGGCGGCGGCCGGATTCCTCGCCTCGATGGCGCGCCGCCTGCGCCAACCGCTGCCCGGGGCACAGCCCAGGCTGCGCTTTGAGATGCCGCCGGAGCAGCACGACGACCTTGAGCCGGTCACCGACGACGGTGAGGACACCCGCTTCGGCCGGCCCGGCCCCCGCATCTCGGCGCAGCACCCGTTGTACGTGGGTTTCATGGGGACTGTGGGCGTGGGGGTGGCGCTGCTGGTGTACTGGATCGGCTCCAATATCACCCAGCTGCTGCTGTGGATCCTGACCGCACTTTTCATCGCCCTGGGGCTGGACCCCGTGGTGCGCTGGCTGGAGCACCGAAAGGTGCCGCGTCCGGCCGGGATCCTGCTGTCCGTCGCCGTTCTGGCCCTCGCCGTGGCGGGGTTCTTTGCCACCCTGATCCCCACGATCGTGTCCCAGGTGACGCAGATTGTGCAGGAGGCGCCGCGGTGGATCCAGGACTTCATCGATTCGGACCTGTTCCGCAACC
>DASSXE010000444.1:0-5775 GCA_035704125.1 Arthrobacter sp. | reverse complement strand
AAGGACCAGCCGACCATCGACGTGCTGAACGCCCTGGAACTGCGCACCTCCGCCGTCGGCAACCACGAGTTCGACGGCGGCTGGGCTGACCTGCGCGACCGCGTGATCGCGGGCGGGTCCAACGCGAAGTTCCCCTACCTGGGCGCCAACGTCTACAAGAAGGGCACCACCGAGCCGGTGCTGCCCGAATACACCGTGCTGGCGCTGAACGGCCTCAAGGTCGCCGTGATCGGCACCGTTACCCAGGAAGTCCCGTCGCTGGTCACCCCCGCCGGCATCGCCGAACTCGACTTCGGGGACCCGGTGGACGCCATCAACCGGGCCGCCGCGAAGATCAAGGCGGACAAGCTCGCCGACGTGATCGTCGTCGAAAACCACGACGGCGCCGGATCCGGCGCGCCCGAAGGCGCCACCCTGGAGCAGGAAGTCGCCGCCGGCGGCCCCTTCGCCAAGATGGTCCAGAAGGTCACCCCGGACGTGGCCGCGATCTTCAACGGCCACACCCACAAGCAGTACGCCTGGGACGCACCGGTCCTGGATTCCGCCGGGCAGCCAACGGGCAGGACCCGCCCGATCGTGCAGACCGGCAACTACGGCGAATTCATCGGGCAGATCCAGCTCACCGTCGACACCACGACGATGGCTGTCACCGGTTACAAGGCGGCCAACGTCAAGCGCAGCACGGACCCGGCCGCAGACCTCGTGGCCGCCTACCCGCGGGTGGCCACGGTCAAGGCGATCGTGGATAAGGCCGTCGCCGACGCCGCCGTGATCGGCAGCCAGCCGGTCGGCAAGGTCACCGCGGACATCACGACGGCGTTCGCCGGTTCCCCGGCGGTCCGCGACGACCGCGCCAGCGAATCCACGCTGGGCAACCTGGTGGCGGACTCGCTCGTCGACGCGCTCAAGGCGCCGGAACTGGGCGCCGCGGAGATCGGCGTCGTCAACCCGGGCGGCCTGCGCAACGAGCTGTACTACGCTCCCGACGGCACCATCACGTACGCCGAAGCCAACGCGGTGCTGCCGTTCGTGAACAACCTCTGGACCACCTCGCTCACCGGCGCGCAGTTCAAGACGCTGCTGGAGCAGCAGTGGCAGACCAACCCGGACGGCACGGTCCCCAGCCGCGCCTACCAGCAGCTGGGCCTGTCCAAGAACGTCAACTACACCTACGACGCCGGCCGTTCCGCGGGCGACCGCGTCACCGCGATCCGGGTCAACGGTGCGCTGATTGACCCGGCGAAGTCCTACCGGATCGGCACGTTCAGCTTCCTGGCCACCGGGGGCGATAACTTCCGGATCTTCAAGGAGGGCGCCGGCACCAAGGACTCGGGGCTCGTGGACCGGGACGCGTGGATCAAGTACCTGCAGGCCCACAATCCGGTCTCGCCGGACTTCGCGCGGCGTTCGGTGGCCGTGGTGAACACCACCGCGGCCTCGGTCAAGGCCGGCGACGCCATCACGGTGGCCGTCTCCAAGCTGGATCTCACCTCGCTGGGCAGCCCGGCCAACGCCTCGCTGCGGGCCGAGTTCGTCGACGCGGCGGGTACCGTGACCGCGCTCGGCAGCGTACCGGTGACCGCCGGCGCGGCCTCGGTGAACGTCAAGGCGCCCGCCGGTGCCGCCGCCGGCACGGGCACCCTGGTGCTCACCGCCGTCGAATCCGGCACCGTGGTCAAGGCCGCGGTGCCGGTCGCCGCCGGTACGCCGGCCCCGCCGAAGTGCACCGCTCCCGTCCCGCCGAAGAAGTGGTACGACGTGGCCGGCTGGATCAAGTACTCGATCGCGTGGGTCAAGTACCAGAAGTGCCTGCGCGGCTAATCCCTTAGCTGGTCGGGAAGGGGTGTGCCCCGTCTCCGGCCGGAGTGGTGGACGGACTTCGGTCCGGTCCGCCGCCCGGTCCGGGGACGGGGCATGCTTTTTGCGCGCTACCGGCCGAGAATGCCGCGGGCGATCTCGTCCGCGTCGCGCAGCGTACGCTGGCCGCTGCGGTAGACCGGTCCGTTCGCCTGGCGGGCCTCGGCCGCGATGGCGGTACCCCACTGCGCGGCCGAGAGCTGCAACCCCAGCACGTAGACGCCCTCGGTGACGGCGCCGTTAGCGGCGACCGGCCGGTACGGATGCGGCACCACGTCCAGGCCCGAACTCTCCAGGGGGATGCCCTCGGCGGTCATGGTCAGCCGCGGACGGACCAGACCGTCGGCCAGCAGCTGCTCCAGCAGCGGCGAGGCATTAACGCCCACCCGGTTGGCCGGTGCCAGCGCCTCAATCAGCACGGCCGCCTCGGCCCGGTCCGGGGCCTCCGCCGCAGTCCCGGCTGCTGCGGACGCGCCCGCGGCGGAACCGACCCAGGGGGAGGCGGCCGTAAAGGTCCTGGCCTTCCGGTCCACGCCGAACTTGGGGTCCGGGCCTACGAAGCTGACCACTCCGGCCCGGACCAGGGCGGCGAGCTGCTCGGCCCGGAGCGCGGGCGGCCCGCTGGCAAGCCCTTCGACAAAGGACTCGAACCAGCCCCGCAGCCCGGCCACCCACGATTCATCGGTGATGCCGCCGTCGGCCACCGCACCCTTGAGCACGGCCCGGCCATGGTGCAGGGCGCCGATGGTCATTTTCACCGGATCGCCCTCACCCCGGGCGGAGCGCCGGGCGTCGTCGAGCAGGTAGTCCGTGACGGCGGCGTCCAGATCCGCCCGGGCGGCGAAACTGCGGCCCGCCAGCGGCGCTGCCAGGCCCAGAAGGTCCAGCCGGCAGGCGGGGTCGACGTGCGCTTCGATGACCTCCGCGGCGGTGTCCTCCCATTTGCCCGTGGAGTGGGCGTGCGGGCGCAACGCCTCCTCCAGGGCGGCCAGGAAGCGGTCCGGGTCCGGCCCGACGGCGTCCGGCTGCGAGCGCGCCAGCGTGGAGTAGTACGCCCAGACGGCGTCCCGGTGCAGCAGCGGCCAGAGGTCGTGGTCGAAGGCGGGAACGATGCCGGCGGAGCCGAACCGTGCCAGTGCCTCTTCGGTGCAGTACCGGAGCCGGACCGACGCCGGGTAGTAGCCGGCCAGGGTGGCCTTAGCCCGGTACGGGGTGCCGCGCCGGGAGGCGGCGATGATGAACGGTTCCCGGCCGGAGGGCAGATAGGTGAGCTCTTCGCCGTCGGCGGCGGGCAGGAATTTGCCTCCCCGGCCCTCGGTCAGCTGGCCCATCACGTCGAAGAAGTTCAGCCCCATGCCGCGCACCAGCACCGGTTGGACGGCGGGGATGACGGACCAGTCGACGTCGGCCGGCACGGCGGGCGGCAGGTAGGTCAGCCCGAGCTCCTGCGCGGCGGCCTGCAGTTCGCGCTGTTCGGGGTTGAGCCGGGATTCGAGGTGTCCGAGGGCCAGCACCACGGATCCGACGGCGAGCCGGGTGCCGTCGGCGAGTTCGACGTCGAAGCCGGCGTCCGCCGGCCGGACCGCGGTTGCCATGGTCCGGTGGAAGTCGATGGTGACGCCGGCCGGCGCCTTGGCCAGCAGCTCCTCGAGCGTGCAGCGCAGGTAGCGGCCGTACAGTGCCCGGCTGGGGAACCCGGCGGAGTCAAGGGCCGCGAGCTCGGCGCGTTCCTCGGCGGAGAGGGACGGGTGCGGGCTCTCCCGTTGCAGCGCCCGCCACTGGTCGAACGTGCCGCCGGCCAGCGGCGCTGCCAGCCCGGGGTCCTGCGGCACCACGGTGGGGTAGAACGACTGGGTGTTCATCAGGTAGAGCCGCGACTGTCCGGGCTGCCAGACGTGGCCCGGACCGGCGGGATAGGGGTCTACGACGTCGATGTGCAAGGTGGCGCCGGGGGACGCGGGCACCCAGTTGGCGAGCAGCCGCTCCAGCACGCTGGTGCCGCGGGGACCGGCGCCGATCAGTGCCGTCCGGATGCTCTGCGATATGACCACGGCATCCAGAGTATCGGCATCGGGCCCGGCGGCTTGACTTGCCTGCCCGGCGGCGCAGTTGCTTGGATGGGCCAATGACCACCACTGCAGCTGAGCAACCCCCCGTGTCCGGTGTGCCCTCCGGAGCAACCTCCGGCCCGGCGCCCGAGCCCGTCGACGAGAACATCTGGCTGGAGGAGATCTACGGCGAGGAACAGCTGGCCTGGGTCCGGGAACAGAACGCCCGCACCGAGGAACTGCTGGAGGACACGGAGTACGCCGAACTCGAGGGCCGCATTCTGGAGGTCCTCGATTCCACCGACCGGATCGCCATGGTGGGAAAGCGCGGAGACTGGTACTACAACTTCTGGAAGGACCGGGAGAACCCGAAGGGCCTGTGGCGCCGGACCGACTGGGACAGCTACCGTGCGGGTTCCCCCGCATGGGAGGTCCTGCTCGACGTCGACGCGCTGGCCGCCGAGGAGGGCGAGGAGTGGGTTTTCCACGGCGCCAATTTCCTCCGCCCGGCCCCCGGCCAGCCGCACCGGCGCGCCCTGCTGGCGCTGTCCCCCGACGGCGGCGACGCGAACCGCTACCGCGAGTTCGACGTCGAACGCCGCGGCTTCGTCGACCCGGCCGCGGGCGGCTTCGACCTTCCGACGGCGAAGGGCAACGCCTCCTGGCTGGACGCCGACACGCTGCTGGTGTCCAGCACCGCCGACGGACTGCCCAAGACCACCTCCTCCTACGCCCGCACCGGGGTGGTGCTGCGCCGCGGCGGGACCCTGGCCGGCGCCGAAAAGCTCTTCGAAATCCCCGAAGACCACATGATGACGCTGCTGGCCCACGACTCCACCCCGGGCTTCGAGCGGACCTTCGCGGTGGACTGGATCAGTTTCTTCGAGACGCGCACCTCGGTGCTGCTCGACGGTGAGTGGGTGGAAATCGATGTCCCCGCCGACGTGAACGTCAGCTCGCACCGCGAGTGGCTGCTGTTCCGGCCGCAGAACGAATGGACCGTCGAAGGAACCACCTTCCCGCCGGGGTCGCTGCTGGCGGCGAACTTCGACGGTTTCCTGGCCGGCGACCGCGAGCTGACCGTCCTGTTCACCCCGGACGAGCACACCTCGCTGCAATCCTGGAGCTGGACCCGCGACTTCCTGCTGCTGAACCTGCTCCGGGACGTGTCCTCAGAGATCCGGGTGCTTGATCCGCACCGGCCGGGCACCGACGTGGCCTGGGCCTCCACCGTGCTGGACGCCTGCCCGCCGCTGCACGACGTCAACGCCTACGCCGTCGACGACGAGGATACGGCGGATGGCACCGAAGAGGGCGGCGGTGACGGTTCGGACGCGGGCGCAGCGGCCGGGGGCAACGACTTTTGGCTGGTCGCCACCGGTTTCGCGACGCCGACCACCCTGACCCGCGGCACCCTGTCCCGGGCGGGCGCAGACGGGGTGGTGAGCACGCATGAGGTGGTGCGGACCGCGCCGTCGTTCTTCGACGAGGACGCCTACGAGGTCCAGCAGCACTTTGCCGTATCCAAGGACGGGACCCGGGTGCCGTATTTCCAGGTCGCGGCGCGCGGACTGGTCCTGGACGGGCAGAACCCCACCCAGCTCTCCGGCTATGGCGGATTCGAAGTCTCCCGCACCCCGGCCTACAGCGGCGCCGTGGGCCGGGCCTGGCTGGAACGGCGCACCGGCGGACCGGCGGCCGACGGCGGCGGGGCGCCGCACAGCCGGGGCGGTGTCTACGTGGTGGCGAACATCCGCGGCGGCGGCGAATACGGCCCGTCGTGGCACCGGGCCGCGCTGCAGGAGAAGCGGCACCGCGCCTACGAGGACTTTGCCGCCGTCGCCCAGGACCTGATCTCCCGCGGGGTGAC
>DASSXE010000261.1:0-4040 GCA_035704125.1 Arthrobacter sp. | reverse complement strand
GCCCGCATCCCGGGCAAGCACGGCGGCCCGCCGCAGGCCTATTCGTGGCTGACGGTCCTGGTCGACGACACCCCGGGACAGATCGCCCGGCTCCTCACGGAGATCGGCGAGATCGGCGTCAACCTCGAGGACCTGCGCCTGGACCACTCGTCCGGACAGAACGTCGGCATGGTGGAAATCTCCGTCCTGCCCAACAAGCACGAGCTGCTCATTGAAGCCCTCAACGACCGCGGATGGCGGGTACTCCAGTAATGACCCAGGAACTTATTGAGACGGTGGACGTCGTCCGCCCCGGCAAGAGCCTCGTCGTCGCCATCGACGGACCCTCCGGCTCCGGCAAGTCGAGTGTCAGCAAGGAGGTGGCACGCCGGCTCCGGCTGGCCTACCTGGACACCGGCGCCATGTACCGGGCCCTGACCTGGTTCTGCCTGGACAGCGGCACGGACCTGACGGACGGCCAGGCGGTGGAGGACGCCGCCGAGGCCCTCGAACTGGAGATCAGCACCAGCCCGCAGGAGGAGTACGTCCGGGTCGCCGGGACAGACATCACGGACGCCATCCGCGAACCGGGGATCTCCGCCGCGGTCAGCGCCGTCGCCACCACCCTCGGCGCCCGCACCGAACTGATCCGCCGCCAACGCGCCCTGATCGAGAAGCACCACCGCCGGATGGTCGTGGAGGGCCGGGACATCACCACCGTCGTCGCCCCGCATGCCGAGGTCCGCATGCTGCTCACCGCCAGCGAAGAGGCCCGCCTCCGCCGCCGGGGCATCCAGCTCGGCGGCAGCCAGAACGCCGAACAGCTCGCCGCCCAGGTGACGGCCCGGGACGCCAAGGACTCCACCGTGGTGAACTTCACCCAGGCCGCCGACGGCGTCGTGACCCTCGATTCCTCGGACCTGGACTTCGCCCAGACCGTCGACGCGGCCCTCGGAATCGTGCACCGGGTCATCGACCACGCACCCTTCACCCGTGACTGAGCGCCCGGCAGCGGCCCACCCGGGCCGCCGGTTCCTGACCGGGACCATGGCCTGGAGCCGCCCGGTCGGCTGGATCCTGGACCACCTGGTCTACCGGACCGCCGTCAGCGGACAGGCCAACGTCCCGGCGGCCGGCCCGGTCATCTTCGCCGGTAACCACATCAGCTTCCTCGACGGGCCGGTGATGTTCGGGGCAGCGCCCAGGCCCATGCATATCCTGGTCAAAAAGGAGATGTTCGGCGGGTTTCTGGGCCACGTCCTCACCGCAGCCGGCCAGCTGCCGGTGAACCGCGAGGGGGACCGGGCGGCGCTGCAGCGGGCCAAGGCCATCCTCGACGCCGGCCGGTGCGTCGGGATCCTGCCCGAAGGAACCCGGGGGAGCGGGCACGCTGCCGCCATCAACAACGGCGTGGCGTGGCTGGCGCTCAACTCGGCGGCCACCGTGATCCCGGTGGCCATCCTGGGAACCCGGACCGGCAGCGAGCACCTGAACACCGTGCCCCGTCCGGGCCGCCGGTTGCATGTCAGCTTCGGCGCCCCGCTCAGTCCCGGCCGCAACCCGGGGGAGACCGGGCGTGCTTCAATGGACAGGGTGGGAACCGAGATCCGTGCCGCGCTGGCGCGGCACGTCCAGGACACCATACAGACCAGCGGGCACGATTTGCCCGACGCGGATTCCCCGCAGGAACGCCAGACAGCAGTAGCCGGGACGCCGGCAGATCACCACCTAAGGAAAGTGCAATGAGCGATACGACTCAAACCTCCGGCAATTTTGGCGCCGGCGAAGACGAATACACGCCCACCGGCACGGACCAGGTGGCCGAGAACCTTGCCGCCATGGACGACGACGAGGCCGAGCTCCGCGCCGCGTCGCTGCGAGCCGGCCTGGACGACTACGAGCTCGACGACGAGGATGCCGCGCTCCTGAGCGGCCGCTACGAGGACGAGGACTTCGACGGCCCGGTCAAGCTGGATCCCGTCCTGGCGATCATCGGCCGGCCCAACGTCGGCAAGTCCACCCTGGTCAACCGCATCCTCGGCCGCCGCGAGGCCGTCGTCGAGGACACCCCCGGCGTCACCCGCGACCGGGTCATGTACTCCGCGCACTGGAACGGCCGGAACTTCACCGTGGTGGACACCGGCGGCTGGGAGCACGACGCCCGCGGCATCCACGCCCGCGTCGCCGAACAGGCCGAAATGGCCGTCGAGCTCGCCGACGCCGTCCTGTTCGTCGTGGACTCCGCCGTCGGCGCGACCGCCACGGACGAAGGCGTCATGAAGATGCTGCGCAAGTCCAAGAAGCCGGTCATCATGGTGGCCAACAAGGTCGACGACTTCGCCCAGGAGGCCGACTCGGCCGCGCTCTGGGGCCTCGGCTTCGGCGAGCCCTACCCGGTCTCCGCGCTTCACGGCCGCGGCGTCGCGGACATGCTGGACCACGTGATGGACACCCTTCCGGAGTTCTCCACCATCGAGGGCCTCGAGCGCAGCGGCGGCCCCCGCCGCATCGCCCTGATCGGCCGCCCGAACGTCGGCAAATCCTCGCTGCTGAACAAGCTCGCCGGCTCCGAACGCGTCGTGGTGGACAACACCGCCGGCACCACCCGGGACCCGGTGGACGAATTCATCGAACTCGGCGGACGCACCTGGCGCTTCGTCGACACCGCCGGCATCCGGCGCCGCCAGCACATGGCCCAGGGCGCGGACTTCTACGCCTCGCTGCGGACCCAGAGCGCCCTCGAAAAGGCCGAGGTCGCCGTCGTGCTCCTCGCCGTGGACGAGGTCCTCAGCGAACAGGACGTCCGCATCCTGCAGCTGGCGATCGAGTCCGGCCGCGCGCTGGTGCTCGCCTTCAACAAGTGGGACCTGCTCGACGACGAACGCCGTATCTACCTCGAGCGCGAGATCGACCGCGACCTCGCGCACGTGGCCTGGGCACCGCGGGTCAACATCTCCGCGAAGACCGGCTGGCACAAGGACCGCCTGGTCCCGGCCCTGGACGTCGCGCTGGAGAGCTGGGACAAGCGCATCCCCACCGGCCGGTTGAACGCCTTCCTCGGGGAACTGGTGGCGGCGCACCCGCACCCCGTGCGCGGCGGCAAGCAGCCCCGCATCCTCTTCGGCACCCAGGCCTCCAGCCGGCCGCCGAAGTTCGTGCTCTTCACCACCGGCTTCCTGGACCCGGGCTACCGCCGCTTCATCACCCGCCGGCTCCGGGAAACTTTCGGTTTCGAAGGCACGCCCATTGAGGTCAACATGCGGGTCCGGGAAAAGCGCGGCAAGAAGCGCTGATTCCGGGCACGCCCGCCGGGGGAGAAAAGTTCCGTGGCGCAAGCCAAAGTGTCACGGGCACCCTCCGGAATCGTGTAAGCTTTTGGAGGTGGTTCGGCCGGACTGCTCGGTGAAAACCGCGAGGAGAAATCCCGCGGGAGTCACGGCGAGCGGAGAACGGCGGAACCAGCGGGCTGTAGCGCAGCTTGGTAGCGCACTTGACTGGGGGTCAAGGGGTCGCAGGTTCAAATCCTGTCAGCCCGACCAACAGAAAGTACCCCGCCCTTCCGGCAACGGAAGGGCGGGGTTTTCTGTTTCCGGCCGCCGGTCAGGAAACCGCAGCCTCCGGCGCCGGCTACCTCAGGAAACGGCTACTTCAGGAAACGGCTGGTCCGCCGGTCGGCCAGGATCTTGCCCTTGGTCTGGCAGGTGGGGCAGTACTGCAGCGCCGTGTCCGCGAACGAGACCTCACGCACCGTGTCCCCGCAGACCGGGCAGGCCTCCCCGGCGCGGCCGTGGACCCGCAGATGGCTCCGCTTGGCGTCCTTCAGTTCGGCGGGCGGCTTGCCGGCGGCCTCTGCCAGGGCGGCACCGAGAATATCGTGGATGGCGTCGAACAGGCGCTGGACCGCCGGCCGGTCCAAGGAACTGGCGATCGCGAACGGCGACATCCTGGCGGCGTGCAGGATTTCGTCGCTGTAGGCGTTGCCGATGCCGGCCATGATGCCCTGGCTTCGCAGGACACCTTTAATTTGCTGGGAGTTTCCCGCCAAAATTCCCGCCAGGGAT
>DASSXE010000251.1:0-3243 GCA_035704125.1 Arthrobacter sp. | reverse complement strand
CGGACAGCGCGCTGATGTATTTCTACGTGCATGAACTGGACAAGGCCGGCCACCGCTACGGCTCCGCGTCGCCGCAGTGGGAACACCAGCTCGAGGAGCTCGACGCCACCGTGCGCCGGCTCAATGCTGCCCTTCCGGCGGGCACCACCGTCCTGGTCACCGGCGACCACGGCATGGTGGACGTACCGGAGTCCAAGCGGCTGGACTTCTCGGCCGATCCAGCGCTGATCGAGGGCGTGCGGCACACCGCGGGCGAGCCGAGGATGGTCCACCTTTACCTCGAGGAAGGCCTGGGGGAGGCCGGCCGCCGCCGGCTGCTGCAGGCCTGGCGGTCCCGGTTCGGCGACCGGATCTGGGCCTTCAGCCGCGGGGAAGCCGTGACAGCCGGGCTCTTCGGTGACGTGCGCCGTGCCGTCAGCCCGCGGATCGGGGACGTGATGATCGCGGCCCGTGACCCGCTGGCGCTCTACGACACGCGCCGGGTGCCGGCCCGGGCGCTGGAAGTGGTGGGCCAGCACGGCTCGCTGACCAAGGCCGAGCGCGAGGTGCCGCTGTTGTGCTTCCAGGCCGAGGGAAAGCCAGGCGGCCCTAAGGGCGCGCAAGCCCGACGGCGGTAGCGAACGGGGTCGACCGGACGGGCCGCCGCGGACTTCGCCGCCGGCCCGGCCCGGATTGCCTACTTACTCGCTGCGGGTGCCGAAGACGATATCGTCCCAGCTGGGTACGCTGGAGCGCTTCGGTTTGGCGGGCTGGCGTTCCGGTGTTTCCGCGTCCCGTTCGGCGCGGGATTCGGCGCGCTGGGCGTCCGTCCGCGAAGAATCGTGGCGGGACCCGTCGGCACGGGAACCCTGCGGATCCGCGTCCGGGGCGTCCTCGCCGGTGGAACGGGCCCGCCGTGACGGACCCCCGCCCAGGAGTTCGTCCAGGCCGGGGCTCGAAGCCGCACCCGGACCACTGCGGACCGGCCGCAGCTGCGACGCGGCGATCGTGATTTCCCGGGTCTCCGTGCTGACCCCGTCGTGAAGTTTCAGCGCGTCGTCGGCGTCGTGGGAGTCGTGCCGCGGGGCCAGGCTCAGGCGCGACAGCATCGAGGGCCGGGCATCACGGCGCCGGGTGAAGGCATCCGGACCCGGGATGGAGTGGGGTTCGGCCTTGGCCGCGGGTTCACCGGCGGCCGGGCCCTGGTCTCCGGCAGGGGTCCGGTCCGCCGTCAGTCCCTCAGTTTTCCCCGGACGGTCGGGGTTCTGCGGTTCCTTGTCCGGGCCGGAGTTGCCGTCGGTACCCGCCGGGGGAACCTCGGACGGCCGCGGGTGGGCCGCAGGGACGCCGGTGGTGAGCAGCAGCGCCAACGCGTCGTCGGCGTCTTCATCAAGTCCCATCCGCTGACCACGCCGGGACCGGAGCATGTCCAGCAGCCCGTCGGAATCCCGGTCCTGTTGGGACTCGCCGTGAGGACCCCTGTCGGACTGGCCCCTGTCCGACTGAACCCTGTCCGACTGAACCCTGTCCGATTGAACAATGCTCAGCTGGGACGTGGCGGTACGCGCCGCGGCCTCGGCGTCGGTCTCAAAATCGAAGGGGCGGTCGGAGACGGCGGACAGCCGGCGCGACGGGACCGGCCCGTCCATCGGCTCGAGTTCGCTGAGCTGCTGCGCCCAGCGGTTGGCGTTCTGCAGGGACTTCAGGGCCGGGCTGAAGGTCCACCGGGCCGGCGGTTCCTCACCGATCGCGGCGTGCGCACCGGACTGGATAGCGAACTTCGCCACCACGTTCCAGCTGCCGTCCGGGCGGCGCCAGGAGTCCCACTCCACGGTGGTCGGTTCGACGCCGTAGGCCCGCAGGCGGTGGGCGACCATCTCATCGAGGGTCGCGGGCTGGTCGCCGAAGTAGGACCGGTAGCCCTCATGGCCTGCCGTGGGCGAGGCAACCTCGATCTTGCGCGCCTGCTGGGCAACGTATTCGCGTTCGGCCAGGACGGGGCCCTCGTAGCGCTGCACCTTGGCAAGCGGAATGCCCGACAATTCAGACACCTCCGCTGCGGTGGCGCCGGCACGGATCCGGGCCTGGATGTCCCGCGGGGACATCGCAATGGGCTCCGGGACAGCGCCCGGGGCAGTCTTCGACGGCGTCCGGTTCACGGCCGCCCGAAGTGCTTCATCGATCGGCAGCTGGAACATCTCGCCGCCGGTGCCACTGAACAGGAGATGATCTCCGTCGTCGTGGACGCCTACAAGCCGTAGATCCTGCATACAAATCCTCCACCCTGGCATTACTAACAGTCGAAACTCTGCCACTGATGGGCCGTAAATCCGGTCAAGAGGGAGGGCGCGCCGCGAATTTCCGCGACTTTTCGCGCCATCGGCACCTCCGGATGGGCCCAGCCGGCGCGGGCCGCCGGCAGCCTCTGGCGTTCGGTCGCGGTTTGAGCAAAAATGACCCGACAT
The DNA here is from genome assembly GCA_035704125.1 of Arthrobacter sp. Lineage (GTDB taxonomy): Bacteria > Actinomycetota > Actinomycetes > Actinomycetales > Micrococcaceae > Arthrobacter. The sequence continues at coordinate 799 of DASSXE010000251.1, read as the reverse complement.
CGGGCACAAAAAGCACCGGTCCGGCGTTGACATCGGTGAACCGGACCCGGGCCGGTCCCGGGGCCACAGCCCCGCCGGTCCGGAGGCGGCGATCCAACCAACAAGTGCGGAGTGTGAGCAACAACTAATGGCGACAGACTACGATGCGCCGCGCAAGACCGAAGAGGACCTCAACGAGGACTCCATCGAGGAGCTGAAGTCACGGCGCACGGACAAGCCTTCCGCGGTGGTCGACGAGGATGAAACCGATCTGGCCGAAGGCTACGAGCTCCCGGGTGCCGACCTTTCCGGCGAGGAGCTGCTGGTCCGGGTCATGCCGGCCCAGGCCGACGAGTTCACCTGTGCCTCCTGCTTCCTGGTCCGCCACCGGTCGCAGATTGCGCGGGAAAAGGACGGACTCAAATACTGCAAGGACTGCGAGGGCTGAACCGGGCCGTAGGTGCGGAGCCGGCCGCAGGTGCTGCGTGCCGGCGGGGGTGCGCCGGGGGAGTGCTAGCGGGAGAGCGCGGCGACGAGTTCGGCCGGGCGCCGGGTGGAGGCCAGCCAATAGGGCGTCCGGTCCATCGGATCCGTGATGTCGATCCTGACCACGGGATCGATCCAGCCGCGGATGCACATGAACGCCAGCCCGTTGAGCCGGGTGCCGCGCTCGGCCGTCGCCTCGGCGCCGCTGAAGGCCGCGACGCTGCCGATGAAGCGGCGCTCGATGGTCGCCCGGCCCACCCGCAGGGTCCCGGCGGTCACCTGGATGGACGGGGTGGACACCACCAGCAGCACCACCAGGATCACGAACAGGACG
>DASSXE010000223.1:0-4858 GCA_035704125.1 Arthrobacter sp. | reverse complement strand
GGCCGTGATCGCAGCCTCGATCGGCAACGGCCTCGAGTGGTTCGACCTGATCGTCTACGGCACGTTCGCGGTCACCATCTCCAAACTGTTCTTCCCCACCACCAGCGATGCCGCGTCCCTGCTGCTGACGTTCGCATCGTTCGGCGTCTCCTTCATCATGCGGCCCCTCGGCGGCATCATCATTGGCAGGTACGCGGACAAGGCCGGCCGGAAGGCGGGCATGCTGGTGTCCATCCTGGTGATGTTCGTGGGCACACTGCTGATTGTCATTGCACCGACTGCGGCCATGATCGGCGTCGCTGCCAGCATCATCGTGCTGGTCGCCCGGCTGCTGCAGGGCTTCGCCACCGGCGGGGAATTCGGCACGGCCACGGCCTACCTGATCGAATACGCCCCCTCACGGAAGGCCTTTTACGGCAGCTGGCAGGTGGCCACCCAGGGCGGCGGCATCCTGCTCGCCGGCATCTTCGGGTTTGTCCTCAACAGCTACCTCAGCACCCAGTCGCTCGAATCCTGGGGCTGGCGGCTGCCGTTCATCTTCGCCCTGGCGATCGGCCCGGTCGGCTGGTACATCCGCTCCAAGATGCAGGAAACCCCGGAGTTCATGGCCACGGAACGGTCCGCGGCCCCGCTGAGGGAGACGTTCATCGGCACCGGCGGCCGGCTCTGGGCGATTGTCGGCGTCGTGTCGCTGGGCTCCGTGGGCGTCTACATCGCGCTCTTCATGCCGACCTACGCCATTGTGAACCTCGGCATGCCCAAGGCAGTTGCCTTCCTCTCCACCCTGATCTTCGGCATCGTGATGAGCCTTGGTTCCCCGTTCATCGGGATGCTCTCGGACAAGGTGGGGCCGGCGCGGGTGATGACCTGGGCCGCCGGCGGAACGATCGTCGTCGGTATCCCCGCCTTCCTGGCGCTCATCGCGGCGCCGGAACTGCCGACCATGATCGTCGTCGAACTGGTGCTCTCGGTGCTGGCTACGGCCTACTTCGCGCCGCTGCCTGCGATCATGTCCTCGATGTTCCCGGCCCGGATCCGCTCCACCGGCCTTTCCCTGGGCTACAACATCGGCGTCACGGTCTTCGGCGGGTTCGCCCCGTTCATCCTGACCGCGCTGATCGGCAGCACCGGCTCACTGCTGGTCCCGGGGTACTACCTCGTGGCCATTGCCATCATCGCCGCGGCCAGCCTGGCCGTTGCGCGGAAGGTCTACCGACAGGCGTAAGCGCCTATGGGCCGGCGTTCCGTCCCCCGGGCGGCACGCCGGCCGCTTCCATCCCGGAACCGCCTGGTTTCCGGACCCTTCAGGTCCTGGTTCAGGTCTTAGTGCACGTCGGTGACGTCCCGGGTCAGGACTTTGAAGCCCAGCCCGCGGCCCAGCCCCTGTTCGAAGGCCAGAGTGAACCAGAGCCTGGTGACATCATCGATGATGCCCGCTTTGCCGGTGTCCCCGACGCGGACCGGACGCAGGCCGGTGGCGCCGATCAGGGATTCAACGGTTTCCTGTGCCGCTCCGGCCGGTCCGGCGTAGAGCAGGTCGCCGTTGACTCCCGCATAGTCGGCGTCCGCGAAATTTTCCCAGCCGAGGCTGTTGAATGCGCGGTAGATCTGCGCGTCGGGTGCGTGGCGGCTGATCAGGGCGACGCTGTTCATGGTGGTGCCGGCGGTGTTGTTGGTCGCGTCGATGACGATCTTTCCGGCCAGGGCCGTTGCCATGGCCGGAACGGCCTGTTCCATGGCCCCGCCGTTGATCGCCACGAGGACGACGTCGGCGGAATCGATGGCGCTGTTGATCGTGTCACGGTCAGCGCCGATGCCGGCGGCAAACTCGCGGAGGCCGGCGTCATCGGGGGACCGGGCGCCGAATACCACGGGATAACCGGCTTCGGTCCACCGGCGGGCCAGGGTGCGGCCAATGATGCCGGCGCCGATCACGGCGATTTTGGGCTGGGTCATGGGAATTCTCGATTCAGATTGGCGGTGGGGTGGGCGGGGCGTCCCGGTGGCGCCGCCGCGGGCGGCACCACCGGGACCAGGGCGTGCTCAGCTGACCATCACGCCGCCGTCGACGTCGATGACGGTTCCGGTCACGAAGCTGTTGGTCATCAGGAAGAGGGCCGCCTTGGCTACATCCTCGGGATCGCCGACGCGGCCGGCGGGCACGGCGCTGCCGTATCCCGCGAACATGCCCTGCCGCATCTGCTCGGGCATGCCGGCGTAGGCCGGGGTGTCGACCAGGCCGGGAGCGATCACGTTCACTCGAACCGGGGCAAGGTCAAGGGCGTTGGCCTTGCCGAAGGCTTCGAGGGCTGCGTTCACGGCGGCCATCACGGGCCGGCCGGGCGCGTGCTTGCGGCTGGCGGCTCCGCCGACCAGGGTGATCGAGCCGTCCCGGGCGATGGTGTCCGACGCCGCACGGACGGCGTCGTAATAGCCCCAGAACTTGGTGTCCATGAAGGGCCGGGCCGCGGCGGAGCTGAGGTCCCGGACCGTTCCCATTGCGCCGGGTCCGGCGGAGAGGACGAGGTGGTCGATGGCCCCGACCCGGCCGAACAGGGCCTCGATGGAAGCGGTGTCCGAAAGGTCCACCTGTTCGATGCGCACGGACGCGCCGAACGTCCCCGCGGCGCGCTGCGGGTCACGGCTGGCGACCGTAACGTTACCCCCCGCGGCCAGGGCATGCTCGGCCGCGGCACGGCCAATGCCTGAGGTGCCGCCGATGACGAGGACGTGCTTGCCGGCCAATGCCGGCTGGTTCAGTGCGTTCTGGGAAGCAGAGGTCATGAGGAGTGTCCGATCAGTGCGTTGCCGTTCCGTCCTTTGTGACGGAACGTTCTCAAATAAGTTTGTGACGGAACGTTCCGTCTGTCAAACTGGTTCTCGGGACCGCATCATCCCGGCACCGCAGTGATCGAAAGAAGGCGAGAGGCCCATGCCCCGCAAGAGTGGCGAAGAGAACCGGCAGCACGTCCTGGCGACCGCCGGGCCCTTGTTTTACCGGCAGGGAATCCGGGCCGTCGGCATGGACCAGATCATCAAGGCCGCCGGGGTGGGCAATGCCACCGTCTACCGTCAGTTCCCCACAAAGGACCACCTGGCTACGGCCTACGTCCAGGAACGCGCCGATGCCTGGTTCGAGCGGATGCGGCAGGCAGCCGGCGAGGTGGGCGGCGCCCGGGAGAAGATCCTGGCGGTCTTCGACGTAACAGCTGACGACATCGCCGGCGCCGGCTACCGCGGGTGCCCGATGCTGAATACACACACCGAGTTCCCGGATCCCACCCATCCGGCCCACGCTGTGGCGGTGGCCCACAAGCGGGAGATCTGCGATTGGTTCCGGTCGCTGGCCGAGGAAGCCGGGGCCGCGGATCCGCAGGTCCTGGCCGAGCAGTTGGTGCTGGTGCTCAACGGCACGCTGGCGACGGCGGCACTCCTGGGGGCCTCCGGACCCGCCCGGCAGGGCCGCGCGCTGGCCGGGCAGCTGGTCGACGCCGCCTGCAGGTAGGAGCCGGGCGTGGAGTACGCGCCTCAGCCCACCGGCAGCGGCCGGGCCCGCAACGGCGCCAGGAACAGCACGATCACCACAGCCGTGATGGCACCCGCGGCCATGATCGAAGCCAGCACCACAATCTGGAACAGCCCGGCGGACAGGGGCGAGATGCCGCCGAAGATTGCCCCCACGAACGCTCCCGGAAGGGTGACCAGGCCGGTCGTCTTGCTCTGGTCCGTCGACGGGATCAGCGCCGAATGGACGGCGTCGCGAGACAGCTCCGCCGTGGACTGCCGCGGCCGGGCGCCCAGCGCCATCCAGCCCTCCACTTCTTCCCAGCGGGCGATTGCCGTCTGGTTGAAATGCCGGCCGGCCAGGGTGGTGATGGACATGGCGTTGCCGATCACGATGCCGCCGATGGCCAGCGCGTAGCGCGGCGTGAACTCAATGGCCCCGGTGGCGAAGACCACGGCCAGGGTGGCGATCACCCCGGCACCCATTGCGGAGGAGACGTAGCCGAACATCTTCCAGTCCCGGCCCAGGCGCCGCGTCGCCGTCGCGGCCGCCACCGTGAACATCACCAGGAGTGCGAGCCCGACGAGATACCCGTTGGTGATGATGCCGCTGAGAACCAGGCTGATCGCGGCAAGCTGCACGGCGCCGCGAAGAATCGCCCAGGCCGGTGCGTACCGGGCCGGCACCCGGTACGCCGCCAGCACCGCCACCGTCAGGACCACCAGCACGGCGACGCCGAGCAGGGCAGGGATCAGGTCGCCGGGAGGGGTCATGACGCCAGCCTAACCGCCAACAAACGAAGCGCCGCCCGGCAACAGCCGGGCGGCGCTTGGTATTAGTCCGGGTGACGTTCCCGGCGGAGACTACTTGTCGGAGTCCCCGCCCTGGTCGTCATCCTTGGATCCGGTCCTGGCCGCGACGGCACCGGTCTGCTCGTCGAGCAGGACCGAGCCGCTGCGTTTGTGGTCGAAGTTGAACATGGCCTTCATCGACCCGGCGGCGGCATCGGCGGAGGCGTCGCCGATCTGGCCGGTGTGCCAGTTGTCCTCGATAAAGCGCAGGACCGAGGCCTGGTCAGTCTCGGTGTGGTCCACGAAGTTCTTCTTCGCGTACGGGGAGATGACCACCAGCGGCTGGCGCGGGCCGGGGCCACAGCGGTCGGCGTAGCCGCCGGCCATCGGCACGCCGCTGGCGGCGGCGTTCTGGCACCATGCGGCGTCGTCGGCGCTGTTGGAGGAGTTCTTCACCTTCGCGGCGGCGTGGTCGTACCAGCCGTCCGAGTCGTCGTAGGCGAGGACCACGGCGGTGTTTTCCCAGTTCTTGGACTTCTGGATCTGGTTGACCGTGGCGGTG
>DASSXE010000220.1:0-3868 GCA_035704125.1 Arthrobacter sp. | reverse complement strand
AGGAAGGTTGCCGGTGACTTCCGGTGCGCCTTCAGCACCAGGTCGACGTCGAACTTGGGGAACAGCACCAGCCGCGCCCCGATGCTCAGGGCAAAGGTCATGCAGAGCGTCAGGCCGTAGGCGTGGAACATCGGCAGCACGGCGTACACGGTTTCGCTGCCGTCCTTGAGCCCGGGCACCCAGGCCCGGCCCTGCGCGGCGTTGGCCTGCAGGTTGGCGTGGGTGAGCATGGCGCCCTTTGGCGTGCCGGTGGTGCCGCTCGTGTACTGCAGCACCGCCAGGTCGCCGGCCGCCGGCCGGGGATGGCGTTTCTTCAGCCGGCCGGAATCCAGGAGCCGGGCCCATGGCAGCACGGCGCGGCCCGCGGTCCCGCTCCGGGTCCCGGGAGCCGTTTTGCCCGCGGCCAGGGCTGCCCGCGCCTTCCGGACAGCCGGCAGCGGCAGCCGCAACGCGAGGCGGGTGCGCAGCGGCATGGCGGGGATCAGCTCCACGGAGACCACCGTGCGCACTCCGACGTCGGCCGGAAGCTGCAGCACCCGGTCCACCGCGTTGTCCCAGACGATCGCGACGCCGGCGCCGTGGTCCTCGAACTGGTGGCGCAGTTCGCGGTCCGTGTACAGCGGGTTGTGTTCGACCACGACGGCGCCCAGGCGCAGCACCGCGTGGAAGGCGATGACGTGCTGCGGGCAGTTGGGCAGGACCAGCGCCACCCTGTCGCCGGCCCTGACGCCCAGCTTCTTCAGCCCGGCCGCGGCCCGGCTGATCCGGTCCCCGAGTTCCCGGTAGCTGGTCTGCGCACCAAAGAATTCCAGTGCGGTCTTGCTCCCATACCGCCGGACCGAGGCATCGACCATGTCCACCAGGGTGCCCGCGGGCAGCCTCAGGTTGGACGGAACTCCCGGGCTGTAGTGCGTGGTCCACGGCCGGTCCGCCCACGGGAGTCCGGGAACCGGTGTGCCTTGGGGGGATTGCGTGTTCATGCCTTGTCCTTGCCACGGAGGAGGGGGCCGCTTGTTTGGCCTTGGGCGGCAGCCGGCCGTGCCGGGTTGCCGGAAAAAGCCTACCGCCGGGCGCCGCCAACCGATGACCGGCGGCACGGCCGGGCGGCCGCCTGCGGCCCGTGACTTTCGGCCCTAGGGAGGGGGAGGGATTGCGCGGAAGGTGGGGGTGACGGACTCGGGAACGGACTGCACATGACACATGACCGGCCGACCCTCCGGTTCCTCGGCGCCACTGACACCGTGACCGGTTCCCGGTACCTGCTCGAATCCGGCGGCCGCCGGGTCCTCGTGGATTGCGGCCTGTTCCAGGGCTACAAGCGCAGCCGGGAACGTAACCGGGCGCCGTTTCCCGTTCCGCCGCGGTCGATCGACGCCGTCGTCCTCACCCACGCGCACCTGGACCACACCGGCTATGTTCCGGCCCTGGTCCGGGACGGGTTCACGGGCCCGGTCTACGCCACCGACGGCACCACGGAGCTGTGCAAGCTGATCCTGCCGGACAGCGGCTACCTGCAGGAAGAGGAAGCGCGGTACGCAACCCACCGCGGCTCCGCCAGCCACTCTCCTGCGCTGCCGCTGTATACCGCCGCCGACGCGGTCGCCTCGCTGAACCGCTTCAAGGTCCGGGGCTTCGACGATCCGCTGGACCTGGGCGGAGGCATGGAGCTGACCTTTGTGCCGGCCGGGCACATCCTTGGAGCCTCGCAGGTACACGTCAGGCTCGGCTCGCAGTCCGTGCACTTCACCGGAGACCTGGGCCGGGCCGACGATCCGTTCATGTTCCCGCCCCGTCCCCTCGGCGAAGTCGACGTGCTGGTCACCGAATCAACCTACGGAAACCGGCGGCATTCGGCCGCGGACCCGGAGAAGCAACTGGGCGAGATCGTTACCCGGGTGGCCAGGCGCGGCGGCGTGGTGCTGTTCGCGGCCTTCGCCGTCGGCCGCGCCGAGACGCTGATGCTCTACCTGTCCCGGCTGCGGCGGAAAAACGCCATCCCGGACATCCCCATCTTCCTCAACAGCCCGATGGCGATCGACGCCTCCGACATGTACCAGCGCCACCCGGAGGAGCACCGCCTCCGGCCGGATGAGTACCGGAACATGTACAGCGTCGCCAAACTCACCCGCAGCGTCGACGAATCCAAGCTGCTGAACCTGCGCGGCGGCCCGATGGTCATCATTTCCGCCAGCGGCATGCTCACCGGCGGCAGGATCCTGCACCACCTGGCCGCCTACGGCCCGGATCCGAAGAACGCGGTCGTCCTCAGCGGCTACCAGGCCGGCGGCACCCGGGGGGCGGCGCTCGCCGCCGGCGAACGTACAGTCCGGATCTATGGCGAGGACCTGACGGTCCGGGCCGAGGTCATCCAGATGGAGAACCTGTCCGCGCACGCCGACACGGACGGCCTGATCGGCTGGATGAAGGCCGCACCCCGTGCGCCGCGGATGACCTACATCACGCACGGTGAACCCGACGCCGCCGACGCCCTGCGCATCCGGATCAAGCGCGAGCTCGGCTGGCGGGCCCGGGTCCCGGAGCACCTGGAACAGATCGACCTGGGCGACCCGACATGAGCGCGGCGGTCACCCGGACGGACGTACTGGGCGAGATCCACGCCCTGGCGCGGCACCTGCGCAGCGACCGCGACCTGGACCCGATCGTCCGCCGGGCCGGGCAGAGCCGCTTCACCGCGATCGGGGAAGCATCGCACGGGACCCACGACTACTACACCTGGCGGGCCACCCTCAGCCGCCGGCTGATCGAGGAGCAGGGCTACACCTGGATCGGAGTCGAGGGCGACTGGCCCGACTGCTGGCGGATCAACCAGTGGGTGCGCGGGGTGACCGGGGCCGGGCAGGGGGTCCATGCGCTCCTCTCCGGGTTCCAGCGCTGGCCCACGTGGATGTGGGCGAATGAAGAGGTGGCCGGATTCCTGGACTGGCTGCGCACCTGGAACCTCCGCCGGCCACTGCCGGACCGGGTCGGCTTCTACGGCCTGGATGTCTACTCCCTCTGGGACTCGCTGCGGGAGATCATCGCCTGGCTGCAGCAGCACGAACCCGACGCCGTGCCGTCCGCGCTGCGGGCCTGGCAGTGCTTCCTGCCGCATCACGAGGATCCGCACCAGTATGCCTGGAGCACGCGGCTGGTCCCGCAGTCCTGCGAGGCCGACGTCGTGGCCCTGCTGAGCGAGATCCGGCGCCGCGCGGTCGGCCCGGGTGAGCACGACGAGGGAGCGTTCGACGCGGTCCAGAATGCCGAGGTGGCGGCCAACGCCGAGCACTACTACCGGACCATGGTCCGCGGCGACCGGCAGTCCTGGAACGTCCGGGACCACCACATGGCGGACACCATCGACCGTCTGAGCCGCCACCTGGGTGCCGAATCCCGGGGCATCATCTGGGAGCACAACACGCACGTCGGTGACGCCCGGGCCACCGACATGGCCCAGGACGGCCTGGTCAACGTCGGACAGCTGCTGCGCGAGCGGCACGCCGCCGAGGGCGTCACGCTGGTGGGCTTCGCCGGCCACCGCGGCACCGTCCTTGCCGCCGGCGCCTGGGGTACCCCGGAGCGGATCCTCGAGCTGCCCGCCGCCCGGCCCGGCAGCCACGAGGACTTCCTGCACGAGGCCCTCGGCGTGCCGGCGGTCCTGGACTTCGGTGAGGACAGGACCGGGCCCTGGCTTTCGACCTGGCTGGGCCATCGGGCTGTCGGCGTCGTTTACAACCCGGAACGCGAGCGCGGCAACTACGTCCCGACCCGGATGGGGGAGCGCTACGATGCGCTGATCTGGCTGGAGGAGACCTCCGCCCTGCGGCCGGTCCACCACGAGCGGCCGCCCAGTGAGCCGGAGTTTGAGACC
>DASSXE010000189.1:0-7035 GCA_035704125.1 Arthrobacter sp. | reverse complement strand
GGTCCCGGGGTCCAGCACCAGCACCCCGCCGTCTTTCTCGAGCCGGACACACGCGTGGGTGAATTTCGTCAGCTTCATCCGGCCAGCCTAGGGCTCCCGCCGAAGCGGTGTCCACGGGGCCGGCTGGTAATCTGGAACCCCTTTCAACCCGCAGCACTACCCCAGCGAAGCGAGTCCCCATGTCCCAGGGCGCCACCACCGACGGCAGCCAGGCGGCCGTCACGCCCGATGCGGCCTTCGCCGGCAGCAAGGACCAGCCGGCCGGCAAGGAGCAGCGCGTCACGAAGCAGCGGCTCGCCGTCAGCGCCGCACTGGATGAAATCGCCGACTTCGTCAGCACGCAGGAACTGCACCGCATCCTGCAGGAACGCGGAACCGCAGTTTCCCTTGCCACCTCCTACCGGATCCTGCAGTCGCTCGCCGACGACGGCCTGGTGGACGTGCTGCGGAACGCCGACGGCGAGGTGGTCTACCGGCGCTGCGCCGTCACCGGCCACCATCATCACCTGCTGTGCCGCAACTGCGGCAAGGCGGTGGAGGTGGAGGCTCCCGCCGTCGAGGCCTGGGCCGCCCGGATCGCCAGCGAGAACGGCTACACCGCCGTCGAGCACACCGTGGAGATCTTCGGGCTGTGCCCCGACTGCACGGCCCTGCAGGCCGGCCGGTAGCTCCGCCGTTCACTCAGTCCTGTTTGAACCGGATCTGGCCCCGCTCATTGGTGAGCACCAGCTCCCCGGAATCCAGTTGGTAAACGGCCGGAACCTGAAAATAGGCGCTCGTCCAGCTTCGGTGTTCCGCCTCGGGTCCGGCGCAGCCGTCCGCCGATTCCGCCGTTCGGGCAGGATCGGGGACCAGCCCGAAGTCGTCCACCGAGACTGGCACGTTGAGCACACCGCAGGGCATCCGGACCACCAGCGTCGTGGCCGCGCCCATCCGGTCGAAACTCATCCGCAGCGGAGTGGACGCCAGCCAGGACATGTTCTGGCCACGCGCGTAGCCCGCCGTCGAGGTGTAGGAATGGCAGGCCAGCGAAGCGGCGGTGCACGCCGCGGGCGGCGTCGGCGTCAGGGACGGCAGGGCCGTTCCGGTTGGTGCGAACTTCGGGTTTGGGCTGGGGCCGATGAGCTTGGCCCCGCCGCTTGGCCGGTTTTTCGACTCTCCTATGGCCAAAGTCCAGCGCTCATCGCTCCACGAGATCATGTAGCGGACCGACGCGGAGTCGCCATCATGCCGGGCGGTGACGTTGGCTGCCTCCGGGAAATCGTTGCTGATCCCCAGTTGCCAGGAGCCAGCAACCCACCCCCGGGTGGAGTCAACGAGTTGCTGCGCCTCGGGATCGGCATTGATGGCCGCCGGACTGGCCAGGGCCACGACGCGCTCCGCGGATCCGGACACGGCCGCGTCCATGACACTCCGGGCGAATGCCTCCCGGGTGGACAGATCCGGTTGCCGCGGTTCGGCCCGGCAGGCCGCGGCACCAAGCAAGACCAGTATCACGAGCGCCGGCACTCCGGTGAAGCGTCGATGCGGACCCTGCCGCTTATCCCCCATGCCAGCACTCTACGGCCCGGAACTGCGTCCCGGAAGCTACCCGGTCGCCGCTGGCTGCACGGTCCGGCCGTTCAGGCCGCGCCGGGAGCGGACGCCGCCGATGACGCGGCACACCACGTAGATGAGGAACGACAAGGTGGTCACGTACGGGCTGATCGGCAGCCGGCCACCGAGAGCCAGCAGGATTCCGCCCACTGTCGCGGACACGGCGAAGACCACGCTGAGCAGCACCACCAGCCTCGGTGAGGATGTCACGCGCAGGGCGGCGGCGGCCGGTGTGATCAGCAGTGCCAGGACCAGCAACGCGCCCACGATCTGGATAGAGAGTGCGACGCTCACGCCCAGCAGCAGCATGAAGCCCAGGGCCAGGCCGCGGACGGGAACGCCGCGGGCGGCGGCGACCTTCGGATCCACGCTCGCGAAGGTCAGCGGCCGCCAGATCGCGATCAGGGCAAGCATGACGACGACGGCGGCGCCCGCCAGCACCTGCAGCTGGACGTTCCCCACGGAGACGATCTGCCCGGTCAAGAGGCCGAACTTGTTGGCGGCGCGGCCCTCATAGAGTGAGAGGAACAGGATGCCCAGGCCCAGGCCGAAAGGCATGAGCACGCCGATGGTCGAGTTCTTGTCCCGGGCCCGCACACCCATCACGCCCAGCAGCAGCGCGGCCACCACGGAACCGGCCAGGGATCCCGCGACCACGTCGGCACCGATCAGCAGCGCGAAGGCGGCGCCGGCGAAGGAGAGTTCGGAGATGCCGTGCACGGCGAACGCCAGGTCGCGCTTCATCACGAATGTGCCGACCAGGCCGCCGAGCAGGCCCAGGACGGCTCCGGCCCAGATCGAGTTCTGCACCAGGGCCAGCAGCTCGCCGTAGTTTTCGAAGTTGAAGATGGAGCGCAGGACGCTGTCCAGATCCATTCAGCCCACCTCCCCGGCCACGGAGTGCGCGTCCTCATGGTGGTGCGTCGTCGCATCCGGCAGCCCCACCACGATCATCCGGCCGTTGGCGTGGATGACTTCCACGTGGCTGCCGTACAGATCCGAGAGCACCTCAGTGGTCATCACTTCCGCCGGCGTCCCCACCCGGAAGCGGCCGCCCGCGAGGTACAGCACCCGGTCAACGTAATCCATGATCGGGTTGATCTCGTGGGTCACGAACACCACGGCACTGCCCTGCTCATGGCACTGCCGGTTGATCAGCGAACTGACCGCCTGCTGGTGGTTCAGGTCCAGCGACAGCAGCGGTTCATCGCAGAGCAGGACCTTGGGCTCGGTGGCAAGCGCCTGGGCCACCCGGAGCCGTTGCTGTTCCCCGCCGGAGAGCTGGCCCACCGGAACCTTGGCGTAATCCTGGGCCCCCACCTCTGCGAGCAGTCCGTCGATCCTGCGGTTGACCCGGGCACCTCCCAGACGGATTCCCCACCGGTGGCCGTCGACGCCGAGCCCCACCAGGTCCCGCGCCCGCAGCGGTGTATCCGGGTCGAAGGACTCCTGTTGGGGGACGTAGCCGATCCGCCGGTTGCCCCGGGCGATCGGCTGGCCGTCCAGGGTGGCGGTGCCGGAGGTCAGCTCCTGCAGCCCGAGCAGGACCTTGAGGAAGGTGGTCTTGCCGCTGCCGTTGGGCCCGAGAACGGCAAAGAACTCCCCCGGCATGATGTCCAGGTCCAGGTCCTGCCAAAGGACGCGCTGCCCAAACTGCAGGGAGGCGCCGCGCAGGCTTACGACGGGTGTCAACTCGGGATTCCTCAATTTCTGTCGGGCCTATCGGCCGCGTGTGTTGCGATGATTCTAGGCCCGCTGGCCGGACTGCCCCGCTAGCCCTGGCCGAGGGCCTTGGCGAGGGCGTCCACGTTGCCGGACATCCATTGCAGGTAGGTTTTGCCTTCCGGCAGCGTCTCGCCGAATTCCACTACGGGGACGCCCGCCGCGGTGGCGGCGTCCTTGAGGGCCCGTGTCTGCGGCCCTTCGGTCTGGGGATTGTAGGCGAGCAGCCGGATTCCCCCGGACTTGACGACGTCGACGGCGGCGCGCAGCACGGCGGGCGGGACGTCGGAACCGTCTTCGATGGCGGCGCTGTATTCCTTGGGTGTGCGGTTTTCCAGGCCGGCAGCCTCCAGCAGGTACAGCGGGACCGGTTCGGTGATCGCGACGCCGCCCCCCTTGCCGGCTTTTGCCTTGAGGTCCGCCAGCCGGGCGTCCAGGCCGCCGAGGTCCTTCTTCAGGGCCGCGGCGTTGGCACGGAAGTCCGCCGCGGACGACGGTTCCAGCGCCGCCAGCTTTTCGGCCAGCGCATCCGCGAAACGGCTCATCCCGGAGGTGCTGTACCAGACGTGTTCATTGAAGGCGGCACCGGCACCGGTTTTCAGTCCGGAGGCCTCGGAAGCGTCCAGCAGGTTCTTCTCCCCCAGCCCGGCGTCGCCGGCCAGCTTCTGCAGGAAGTCGTCGTAACCGCCGCCGTTCTCGACCACCAGCTCCGCCTTGGAAACCGACAGCTTGTCCTGCGTGGTGGCCTCGTAGGAGTGCGGGTCCTGGCTGGTCCGGCTGATGATCGAGGTGACTCGGACCTTGTCGCCGCCCACGGAACGGACCAGGTCACCGTACACACTGGTGGAGGCGACGACCTCTACGACGCCGTCGCCGGCCCCCGCCCGGTCACCGCCGGCACCGGAGCCGCATGCGGTCAGCAGCAGGCTGCTGATGCCTGCCAGGAGAAGAACAGCGGCATGACGTCGCACGGAAAGCCTCGAATCGTTTATTGAGAAGCGTTAGCAATAGAACGAGTCTAACCCTAAATGGGAATCATTCCTATTTAGGGTTAGACCCGCCCCGCCGCTACTCCTGTCCGAGCCTCCGGTAACCGGTGGCCTGGGTGGCGTCCCGGATCTCGCCCACCAACAGTTCGATGACGTCCTCGAGGAACAGCACCCCCTGGGTGTGGCCGTCCGCACCGATCACGCGGGCCAGGTGCGAGCCGGTGCGCTGCATGACGGACATGGCCTTCTCGATCTCGTCCTCGACGGCAAGGTTGGCCAGCGACCGGATCCGGCTCTCCGCGATCGGGTGCTGGTAGCCGGCCTCCGGGATGGACAGCACGTCCTTGATGTGAAGGTAGCCGGAGAGCATCCCCTCATCGTCGAGCATCGGGAACCGGGAGAATCCGGTCCGGCTCACGGCCTTCTCGAACTCTTCGGGCGTGGTGGCCGCCTTCAGCATCACCAGCTTCTCCAGCGGAACCATCACCTCGGAGGCGGTGTGTTCGGAGAACTCCAGTGCACCCGTGATCAGCCCGGCGTCGTCGACCACCAGGCCGTGGCGCGTGGATTCCTGGACGATCGACTGCACCTCCTCGAGGGTGAAGGAGGAGTTCACCTCGTCCTTCGGCTCGATCCGCATGAGTTTCAGGATGTGGTTCGCGGACCAGTTCAGGGCCACGATCGCCGGCTTCACGCCGCGCGCGATCAGCATCAGGGGCGGCGCCAGCAACAGCGCCGCCTTGTCTGCCATCGAGACGGAAATGTTCTTCGGCACCATCTCGCCGAAGGTCACGTGCAGGAACGTCACCGCCAGCAGCGCAATGGCGAAGGCCACGACGTCGGCGACCTCCATCGGCACGCCCACCGCTTCCAGCGGAACCGCCAGGAGGTGGTGGATGGCCGGCTCCGCCACCTGCAGGATCAACAGTGAGCAGACCGTGATCCCCAGTTGGGCACAGGCCAGCATCAGGGAGACATTCTCCATCGCCCGCAGCGTGGTCTGGGCCCGCTTGGACCCCGCCTCGGCGAGCGGCTCGATCTGGCTGCGCCGGGCCGACATGACGGCGAACTCGGCCGCCACGAAGAATGCGTTGCCGATCAGGAGCACCGCCAGCCACAGAATTCCTACCCAGTCGTTCATGCCGCACCTGCCTTTCCGGCGGCGTCGATGCGCCCGCCGTCGACACCGTGTTCCGGCGGGGCAGGCTTGAAGCAGATCCGGTCGATCCGGCGTCCGTCCATGCGGGTCACGCTGAGTTTGCCGCCGACGACGTCGACGGTGTCGCCGACCACCGCGATGCGGCCCAGCTGGCTCATGACGTAACCGCCTACCGTTTCGTAGGTCGACTCGTCCGGAACGGTCAGTCCGGGGATCTGCTCGGAGAGTTCATCCGGCCGCAGCAGGCCCGGGAAGTACCAGTCCCCGGAGGCGCTCTGCAGCAGGCCGGGGCGCACCTTGTCATGTTCGTCCGCCACCTCGCCCACGATTTCCTCCACGAGGTCTTCGAGGGTTGCGATGCCGGCGGTACCGCCGTACTCGTCGAGCACGACGGCGAGCTGGAGGTTGCCTTCGCGCAGCTCGGCCAGCAGGCCGTCCAGGTGGATGGTTTCGGGAACGCGGAGCACCTCGGTCATGATGGCTCCGGCTTCGAGGTTGGCGCGGCGGTCTGCGGGGACGGCGATCGCCTTCTTGACATGCACCACACCCCGGATGTCATCCGAGGATTCACCGATCACCGGGAAGCGCGAGTATCCGGTGCGCTTGGCGGCTTCGACGATGTCCGACACCGGCTGGTGCCCGTCGATCGTCTCCACCCGGATGCGGGGGGTCATGACGTCCGCTGCCGTCCGGCCGGAAAAGTTCAAGGTCCGGGAGACGAAGTTGGCGGTGCCTTCGTCCAGGGTTCCCATCGCGGCCGAGCGCCGTACCAGGGATGCCAGCTCTGCCGGGGTGCGGGCGCCGGAGATTTCCTCCTTGGCCTCCAGCCCGAAGATGTGCAGGATCCGGTTGGAGAATCCGTTGAGCAGCACGATGGCCGGTTTGAAGATGGCGGTGAACACCAGCTGCGGACGGGCCAGTGCCTTGCCGACCGGGAAGGACAGCGCGATGGCCGCATTCTTCGGGACCAGCTCCCCCAGCAGCATGGAAAGCAGCGTGGCTAGGGCCATGGCCACGACCAGCGAGACCGACGTCGCGGCCGCTTCGGCGAAGCCCAGGGCGGCGAGCGGACCTTCGAGCAGCCGGCCGACCGAGGGCTCCATGACGTAGCCGGTGAGCAGTGTGGTCATGGTGATGCCGAGCTGGCAGCTGGAAAGTTGGGTGGACAGCGATTTCAGGCATTTCAGCAGCGGGGCGGCCGCGGCGTCGCCGTTGTCCACGGCACGCTGCACCGTTGCCTGGTCGAGTGCGACCAGGGAGAACTCGACAGCGACGAAGAAACCGGTGCCGAGGATGAGCAGGAAGCCTGCTCCCAGCAGTAACCACTCCATTTAGCAGCCCGCTTCGCGGGCAGTCAGGAAACGCCAGGGAGAACGTCCCGGCGGAGGATGGTCAGCCGTGGCCGACCCTGTTTCCTGGAAGACACTCTGGCCCGGGAAAGATCCGTGCCGTGCGGCTGACGTGTGATGGGCGCGTGAACGGGGTTTGCCGGCTCTGCGGGTGGACTGGGCGGGAACGGCGTGCGTTCCCCGCTGACAGCCCCCAGGCCGGCACCTAGATTTACTGTCC
>DASSXE010000438.1:0-5452 GCA_035704125.1 Arthrobacter sp. | reverse complement strand
GACGCGCCCTCCGGCACCGCCGTGCGCACCGCGGAACTGATCGCCGCCGAACGCGCGGCGGCGGGCGTGGCCCCGAGCCCCGATGCCACCACCAGCGAGCGCCCCGGCGCCCGCGGCTGCGAGGTCGACGGCGTCCGCGTCCACAGCGTCCGGCTCCGCGGCCTCGTTGCGCACCAGGAGGTCCTGCTGGGCGGGCCGGGCGAGCAGTTGACTTTCCGGCACGATTCCTTCGACCGCGCCTCGTTCATGCCCGGCGTCCTGCTCGGGGTGCGCAACGTCGCTGCGCACACCGGCCTCACCGTGGGCCTGGACGGCTACCTGGACCTGGGTCTCTGATGGCCAACGTCCTGTCCGCGTTCAAGGCAAACCGCACCAAGATCTGGGTCGGCGCGGTGACCCTCCTGCTGGTCTTCTACCTGGTGGTCTCGCTGCAGCGTTCCGTGCTGCTCCTCACGGACGCCAACGTGGTGGCCAAGGCCCTCGGCGTGGCCTACCTGCTGCTTCCCGTCGTCGGGGTGTGGGCCCTGGTCCGGGAGCTGCTCTTCGGTGCCCGGACCGAGCGGCTGGCCAAAATCCTCGAAGCCGAGGGTGGCCTGCCCGAGGACACCCTGCCCCGCACCCCGGCAGGGCGGATCATCCGCGAGGCCGCGGACGCCGAATTCGAGAAATACCGGATCGAGGCCGAGGCCGCCCCGGAGGACTGGCGGTCCTGGTTCCGGCTCAGCTGCGCCTACGACGCCGCCGGCGACCGGAAGCGTGCCCGGGCGGCCATGCGCGACGCCCTCCGGCTCTTCCGGGACGGTGCTGGGGAAGAGCCCTCCGGCACGTCCACGGCCACCGGAGCCTAGCGGCCGGGAGGTTTCCGGCCCCGGCCCAGCAGGGTCGCTCCGTGGCCAGCCCACTCCAGGGGGCCGCGCCAGGACAGGGCCGCAAAGACCCAGCCCAGCACCAGGACCACCAGGGCCTGCGCCCAGAAGACGCCGTCCGTGCTCCATCCCGCCGGCAGCGGGTGGCCGAAGAGCGAGGCCATCACGCACACATGCGCCGTGTACAGGCTAAGGGTCATGGCACCGGCGCCGCGAAGCGGGCGCAACAGGTCCAGCTCCACCCAGCCGGCGAGCCGGTCCAGCAGCAGGCACGCGCCCAGCACGGCCGCCGCGACGCCGGACGTGTGCAGCAGGTCCAGGCTGGTGCCGGAATGCGGGGCGCTGCTGGCCAGCCACCAGCCCGAACCGGACTGGTCCACGCCGGCGAGGTTGACCTGCAGCAGGCTCGCCAGGGGGTACGAGGGATCACCGATTGCCGCCTGCAGGGCGGCGCGGCCACCCCAGTCCTCCATCAGCACACCGCTCAGCAACCGTGCCAGGACCGCGGCGGCGGACCCCGCGACAACCAAAAGGACCGGAACCAGCGCCCGGGTCAGCGCCAGCCGGCCGATGGCCAGGCCGATCAGCAGGTACGTGAGCCACTGCAGCACCGGATAGTAGCCGGTCAGGAACACGTCGCCAGCCACCCGGGCCGGCTCCGCCAGGTCCTCCCAGCCCGGGTTGTGGCCCAGCTGCAGCGGAGGGTCGGCGGCCAGCAGCCACGGACGCAACAGGTACGCCAGGACGGGGCTGGCCAGCAGCCACGCCGCGGCGAGGGCAAACAGCCGCCGGGGCCGCAGCCCGAGGAAGGGCAGCACACAGAGGAACAGCACCGCGTAGTGGACCAGGATGACGGCGATGTTCACCTTCAGGGCGCCGAGGCTGAGTCCGACGGCGCCCACCACCAGCGCGCGGAGGGCGACGCCGCGGCGCGCTGCCCACAGCTCCCGGCCGGCCAGCGGCTGCTCCCTGCCGGTGGACAGTGCCAGGCCGACGCCGGCCAGGACGGCGAACAGCGCCGCGGCCCGGCCGGAGAAGGCCAGGCCCACCCAGGTGGGGGTGAGCTGGGCGTCGGATTCGAAGGTGGGAAAAATATGCGTCGCCATCATGCCCAGCAGGGCCAGGCCCCGGGCCGCGTCGACGCCGGTGAGCCGGGGCCCTCCCGCGTGGCCGGCGGCGGTCCTGGAAGCTGCAGCCGTACCGCGGGAGGTCATCGTCCGATCGTCTCACGGCGGGGCGCGCCGGCGGGTGCCGAAGGGTGTTTCGCAAGTCTTGTCTTCGAATATATGTTCGAATACGATGTGACCATGAACCATGCAGCAGAGCCGGCACCCGGGCGTTTCAACCGGGCCCCAGGCCGGACCCCTGACCGTGCCGCCACCCCGGCCTCCGGACCGGCAGCCACCTCCGCCTCCGGTGTCCTCAAGGCAATGACCCCGGGGGTCGTCGATTTCCTCTTCCGCCGTCTCGTCGCGGGGGAGGCGGCGGAAGACCTTCAGTGGCACAGTGAGGGGACCGCGCTGTCCGCCCAGCCGCCCGGGGCCGAACTGGCCCGCCGGCTCGCGGAGACGGACCTCGAGGCGCTGACCCCCACGGAGCTCTTCCACTACGTCCGCGCCGCCCAGAAGCTGGCGGCCTGGGCCGAGGCCCTGCGGGAGGACGCCGTCGGCCGCTACTGCGCCGGTCCGGCCGTGCCTCCCGGTCCGGCGGCGCTGCCCGGAGTGCCGGGTGCGCCGGTGCCGCAGGACCGGCATTGATGCTCGTCACGTTCCCGCCATTGTCCTAACACGCCGGGGACAGGGTAACGTTTTTCCCATGGCTGACTCTGACATTCGCTCTTACACGTTTGGAACCCTCGTGACCGCCATGGTCACTCCGTTCACGAACGACGGTGAAGTCGACTACCAGAAGTCCGCAGAGCTGGCCGCCAAGCTCGTCGACGACGGCAACGACGCCCTCGTCATCTCCGGCACCACCGGGGAGACCTCCACGCTGGAGGACGACGAAAAGGAGAAGCTGTTCCGCGTCATCGTCGAGGCAGTGGGGGACCGCGCCAAGGTGATCGCCGGCACTGGAACCAACCACACCTCGCACTCGATCGAGATGGCCAAGCGCGCAGCCAAGGCAGGGGCCCATGGCCAGCTGATCGTCACCCCGTACTACAACAAGCCGAGCCAGGCCGGAATCCAGGCCCACATCGAGGCTGTCGCGGACGCGGCCGACCTGCCGGTCATGGTGTACGACATCCCCGGCCGTGCCGGGGTCCCGATTCTCCCCGAGACCATGATCCGCCTGGCGGACAACCCCCGGATCGTCGCCCTCAAGGACGCCAAGGCGGACTTCGCCGCGGTCACCAAGGTGCTGGCCAACACCGGGCTGGATGTTTACTCGGGCGACGACGGATTGACCCTGCCCTGGATGGCCGCCGGCGCCGTCGGGCTCGTCAGCGTCTCCGCGCATGTCGCGACCCGGCAGTACCGGGCCATGATCGATGCCGCTCTTGCAGGCGATTTTGCTACCGCCCGCACCATACATTTCGAACTGGACCCTGTGGTCCGTGCAGTGATGACCCATATTCAGGGCGCTGTAGCTGCGAAGCAAGTTCTCAAGTGGCAGGGAGTCCTGTCCAACTCGGTTGTCCGTTTGCCCCTCGTGGAGCCGGGCGAAGCCGAGATCGAATCAATCCGCGAGGACTTGGCGGAAGCTGGGCTCGTCTACGCCTGATCCGGCAGTCTGCCTGATCACGCCCCGACCTGCCCCGTTCCACCTGGAAAGTAGTTCACCATGACCCAAACCGCCCTTCCCGGCCTTGTCACGCCGCCGAAACTGCCCCACAACACCCTGCGGATCGTTCCGCTCGGCGGCCTCGGCGAGATCGGCCGCAACATGACGGTCTTCGAAATCGGCGGCAAGCTGCTGATCGTTGACTGCGGCGTGTTGTTCCCCGAGGAGACCCAGCCCGGCGTCGACCTGATCCTGCCGGACTTCTCCTACATCGAGAACCGCGTGAACGACATCGTCGCCGTCGTCCTGACCCACGGCCACGAAGATCACATCGGTGCCGTCCCTTACCTGCTGCGCCTGCGCAACGACATCCCCCTGGTCGGCTCGCAGCTGACCCTGGCGCTGATCGAGGCCAAGCTCCAGGAGCACCGGATCCGCCCGACCACCATGGTCGTCACCGAGGGCCAGGTCGAGAAGTTCGGCCCCTTCGAGTGCGAATTCGTCGCCGTCAACCACTCGATCCCGGACGCCCTCGCCGTCTTCCTGCGGACCACCGGCGGCACCGTGCTGCACACCGGTGACTTCAAGATGGACCAGCTGCCGCTCGACGGCCGGATCACCGACCTGCGCCACTTCGCCAAGCTCGGCGAAGAGGGCGTTGACCTGTTCCTCTCGGACTCCACCAACGCCGACGTCCCCGGTTTCACCACCGCGGAGAAGGAGATCGGCCCCACCCTGGACCGGCTCTTCGGCCAGGCCTCCAAGCGCATCATCGTCGCCTCGTTCTCCTCGCACGTGCACCGCGTCCAGCAGGTCCTCGACGCCGCCGCGAACCACAACCGCAAGGTCGCCTTCGTCGGCCGCTCGATGGTCCGCAACATGGCCATCGCCGAGAAGCTGGGCTACCTCGAGGTGCCGGCCGGCATCCTCGTGGACATCAAGAACATCGACAACCTGCCGGACAACCGCGTGGTGCTCATGTCCACCGGCTCCCAGGGCGAGCCGATGGCCGCGCTGTCCCGCATGGCCAACGGCGACCACCGCGTCGTCGTCGGCCAGGGCGACACCGTCATCCTGGCCTCCAGCCTGATCCCGGGCAACGAGAACGCCGTCTACCGCATCATCAACGGCCTGCTCAAGCTCGGCGCCGACGTCATCCACAAGGGCAACGCCAAGGTCCACGTCTCCGGCCACGCCGCCGCGGGCGAACTGCTCTACTGCTACAACATCCTCGAACCGCTGAACGCCATGCCGGTGCACGGCGAGACGCGCCACCTGATCGCCAACGGCAAGATTGCCCTGGACTCCGGTGTCCCGGAGGAGAGCATTCTGCTCGCGGACAACGGCACCGTGATCGACCTGCGCGACCACCAGGCCGACATCGTGGGCCAGGTCGAGGTCGGTTTCGTCTACGTGGACGGCTCCAGCGTCGGCGAAGTCACCGAGGCGGACCTCAAAGACCGCCAGACCCTGGGCGATGAAGGCTTCATCTCCATCATCACGGTCATCCACCGCGCCACCGGCAAGGTCGTTTCCGGTCCGGAGATCCACGCCCGCGGCGTCGCCGAGGACGATTCGGTCTTCGACGAGATCATTCCCAAGATCAACGCCGCGCTGGAGGAAGCCGTCCAGAACCGGGACCACACCACCCAGCAGCTGCAGCAGGTCGTCCGCCGCGTGATCGGCACCTGGGTCAACCGCAAGCTGCGCCGCAAGCCCATGATCATCCCGGTGGTCCTGGAAGCGTAGGCCTCCACCCGGGCCCCTCAACGGGCACGGAAGAACGCACCACCACGACGGCTCCGCCCGCCGGTCCCGCCCTGCGGCGGCCGGCAGGGGGAGCCGTTTGGCGTTTCCGGGGC
>DASSXE010000132.1:0-3074 GCA_035704125.1 Arthrobacter sp. | reverse complement strand
GACCTTCTCCGAAACGGACGCCGCGCTGGCCGGAGCGGACGCGGTGCTGATCACGCACGAACACGGCGACCACGTCGACGTCGACGCCGTCACCGAAGCGTTGCTCTCAAACGTCGGCCTGCGGCTGTACGCGCCCGACAGCGTCGCCGCAACCCTGCGCAGCAAGGCGCCGGACGCCGCGGACCGCATCCACACCGCCGCTGAGGGGGAGGACTTCGACGTGGCCGGGTTCCATGTCCGCTGTTTCGGCGGCCAGCACGCCCTGATTCATCCCCAGATCCCGGTTGTGGCCAACGTCGGCTACCTGGTGGACGCCAACGTCTACCACCCGGGGGATTCCTTTGCCGTGCCGGACGGCATCGAAGTGGCCACCCTCCTGGTGCCCATTCACGCACCTTGGAACAAGATCAGCGAAGTGGTGGACTTCGTCATCAGCGTGCGCGCGCCGCGCGCCTTCCCGATTCACGATGCGCTGCTCAATGACACCGGCAAGGGCCTGATCGAAGGGCACGTGACCCGGATCGGCGCACGGTACGGCACCGAATACCAACACCTGTCCAGCGGCGACTCGGTGGAGGTCTAGCTAGGCCGGCCAGACGCCGGTGTCAAAGAAGCTCCTGAGCACGGCCTCGTGGGGTGCCGGGTCCAGGCCTTGGGCGTCGAGCCAGTCGTCGCTGTAGTAGTTGCCGGAGTAGCGGTCGCCGCCGTCGCACATCAGCGACACGATGCTACCCTTGTCGCCGGCGGCGACCATCCCGGCGACCAGCTGCCAGACGCCCCAGAGGTTGGTGCCGGTGGAGGGTCCCGCGTGCAGCCCCGCGTGGCTGCGCAGGTGGCGCATGGCGGCCACGGAGGCGGCGTCCGGCACCTGGATCATATGGTCGATGACGGCGGGGACGAAGCTGGGTTCCAGCCGCGGCCGCCCGATGCCCTCGATCCGGGACGGCAGGCCCGTGGCGTCCGACGCCGCGCCGCCGTCGCGGCTCGCCAGCCAGCCGGGGAAGAACGCGGAGTTCTCCGGGTCGACGACGGCGAGGCCGGTCGCGTGCCGCTGGTAGCGCAGGTAGCGGCCGATGGTGGCACTGGTGCCGCCGGTTCCGGCGCCGACGACGATCCAGCGGGGGACCGGGTGCTCTTCAAGTGCGAGCTGGCCGAAGATGGATTCCGCGATGTTGTTGTTTCCCCGCCAGTCGGTGGCCCGTTCGGCGTAGGTGAACTGGTCCATGTAGTGGCCGCCGGTACTCCGGGCCAGGTCTTCGGCGGCGGCGTAGACCTCCGAGGCGTGGTCCACCAGATGGCAGGATCCGCCAAACTGTTCGATCAGGGCGATCTTCTCGCGGCTGGTGGTCCGGGTCATCACGGCGATAAACGGCAGGCCCAGCAGCTGGGCGAAATACGCCTCCGAGACGGCCGTGCTGCCACTGGAGGCCTCCACGATGGTGGTGTCCTCGTCGATCCAACCGTTGACCAGGCCGAAGAGAAAGAGGGATCTGGCCAGGCGGTGCTTAAGGCTGCCGGTGCGGTGGGTGGACTCATCCTTCAGATAGAGCTGGACGCCCCAGTGCTCGGGCAGCGGCACCGAGTAAAGGTGGGTGTCGGCTGACCGGTTGTTCTCGGCATTGATTCTGCGGATGGCTTCGTCGGCCCAGTCCCGGTCCCATTGGCGCGCTTTGATCACCGCAACAGCCTACCCGGGGCCGCTGGCGAGCCGGATTAGAGTAAGCGGATGGAAACCCTGATGACTGTGGCCGAACTCAAGGAACGGATGGATTCCGGCGCGCGGACAGTGCTGCTGGACGTGAGGTGGGTGCTCGGTGATCCGCACGGCAGGTCGCATTACCTGGCGGCGCACCTGCCCGGTGCCGTCTTCGTGGACCTCGCCACCGAGCTGGCCGGGCCTGCCGACGCCAGCCGGGGCCGGCATCCCTTGCCGACACGGGAGCAGTTCCAGGCGTCCGTCCGGTCCTGGGGTGTCCGGAACGGAGACACGGTGGTCGCCTATGACAACAGCGGCAGCATGGCGGCCGCCCGGGCCTGGTGGATGCTGCGCAACGCCGGCATTTCATCGGTCCGACTGCTCGACGGTGGACTGGCGGCCTGGCAGGAGGCCGGGTTCGACGTCGAGAGCGGAGAGGTGGTGGCGGAACCCGGCGACGTGGAGCTGGCCGACGGGGCCATGCCCGCGATCGGTGCCGCCGAGGCGGCTGGGTGGTCCCGCCGGGGCTTGCTGCTGGATGCCCGCGCCGGCGAACGGTACCGCGGCGACATTGAACCCGTGGACCCCCGCGCCGGTCACATTCCCGGAGCGCTCAGTGCCCCGACCTCCGAAAACCTGGCGGCAGATGGGCGGTTCCTGCCGGCGGACGCGCTCCGCGAACGTTTTGCGGCACTGGGCGTCGGTGCGGCAGCGCCTACCGCCGTGTACTGCGGCTCCGGGGTGACGGCCGCCCACCAGATCGCGGCGCTGGAGATTGCAGGCTTCCCCGCGGTGCTCTATCCCGGGTCTTTCTCCGAGTGGTCCAACAATCCCGGGAACAGTGTGGTCACCGGCCCGGAGCCCGACGGCGGAACGGCAGGGAACGGCGAAGGCTAAAAAAGCCCCGGCGCATGATCTGCGCCGGGGCTTTTCCCTACAAAGGCTGGTAGACGGGAACGCCTTCGGGCCGGTCGTACCGCTGGCCGGAGGGATTGGACGGCAGGATCATGAAGACCAAAAGCGCCAGCGCCCCGAGGAACGGCACCAATGCCAGGAGCAGAAGCCAGCCGCTCATGTTGACGTCGTGGAGCCTGCGGACGGCCAGAGCAAGGCCGGGGACGATGGTCGCGAGCGCCCAGATCCCGCCGACGATGACGCCGGGGATGGCTCCTGGCCCTGCCGTGGCCGAGCCGTAGGCGTTCGTCGTCGAACCGGAACCGACGATGATGTTCAAAATGACCGAGACCACGACGGCGATCAGCGTCCACCACCAGTACTCGCTGCGGCTCGCCCGCCCGCTGAACGTTGCGTACTTCTTGAAGAAGCGTCCGGCTGCGGCGGGGAAGGGGGCGCCGTAGTAGGGAGCCCACAACGGTGG
>DASSXE010000095.1:0-2789 GCA_035704125.1 Arthrobacter sp. | reverse complement strand
GAAGACCGCCTTGTCCGTGTAGACCCGGGTGACGCAGCCGATGCCGGTAAGCGGGTAGCTGCAGGTTTCCACCAGCTTGGACACGCCGTCCCGGGTCAGCAGGGTCATCATCACGAAGACGTCCTTGGCGCCGGTGGCGAGGTCCATGGCGCCGCCGACCGCCGGAATCGCATCCGGGGCCCCGGTGTGCCAGTTGGCCAGGTCGCCGGTCGCGGAGACCTGGAACGCGCCGAGTACGCAGATGTCCAGGTGCCCGCCCCGCATGATCGCGAAGGAGTCGGCGTGGTGGAAGTAGGAGGCGCCGGGGAGTTCGGTGACGGGGATCTTGCCGGCGTTGATGAGGTCGCCGTCGATCTGGTCGCCGGACGCTTCCGGGCCCATGCCGAGCATCCCGTTTTCGGTGTGGAGGGTGATGTTCTGCCCCGGCTCGAGGTAATTCGAGACCAGGGTGGGCTGGCCGATGCCGAGGTTCACGAAGGACCCGGGCAGGATGTCCCGTGCCACCAGCCGGGCAAGCTCATCGCGGCCAAGGGGGGTGTCGCTGGTTTGGAGACCGGTCTGCTGGTCGGGCCGGGTGCTCATCTCATGCCACCTTCACAATGCTGTTGACGTAGATGCCGGGGGTGACGACGTTTTCCGGGTCGAGTCCGCCGGTCGGGACGATGTCGGAGACCTGGACGATGGTCTGCCGGGCGGCAGCCGCCATGATGGGGCCGAAGTTGCGGGCCGTCTTGCGGTAGACCAGGTTGCCCTTGCCGTCGGCGGTGAGCGCCTTGATCAGCGCGACGTCGGCGTGGATGGGCGTCTCGAAGACCTGCCATTTGTCGTCAAGGAAGCGGGTCTCCTTGCCCTCGGCCAGCATGGTGCCGTAGCCGGTGGGGGTGAAGAAACCGCCGATTCCGGCCCCTGCGGCGCGGATCCGCTCGGCGAGGTTGCCCTGCGGGACCAGCTCGAGTTCGATCTCCCCGGCCCGGAACTTTGCGTCGAAGTGCCAGGAGTCGGACTGCCGCGGGAAGGAGCAGATCATCTTCTTCACCCGGCCTTCCTTGATCAGCAGGGCCAGGCCCTGGTCGCCCTGGCCGGCGTTGTTGTTGACCACGGTGAGGTCCGTGGCGCCGCAGTCCAGCAGGGCGTCGATGAGTTCGAACGGCTGCCCGGCATTGCCGAAGCCGCCGATCATCACCGTGGAGCCGTCCCGAATGCCGGCGACGGCCTCGCCGACGGTGTCTACGAAGTTCAACATGCGTTCAGGCCTTTCCGGTGTTGGTTCCGGCAACAGTGACGTTTTCGAGCACGACGGCGAGGCCCTGGCCGACGCCGATGCAGATCGCCGCGACGCCCCAGCGTTCGCCGGAGGCCTGCAGGGACCGGGCGAGGGTCCCGAGGATGCGGCCGCCGGAGGCACCCAGCGGGTGGCCCATGGCGATGGCCCCGCCGTGCCGGTTCACGATGTTGGGGTCGATCCCCCAGGCGTTGATGCACGCCAGCGACTGCGCGGCGAAGGCTTCGTTGAGTTCGACTGCGCCCACTTGGTCCCAGCCGATGCCCGCCTTGGCGAGGGCCTTGTTGGCGGCCTCCACCGGGGCGTAGCCGAAGTACTGGGGATCGTTGGCGTGCGCTCCGCGGCCTGCGATCCGGGCCAGCGGGTCCAGGCCCAGGATCCCGGCGGCGGCTTCACTGCCCAGCCACGCTGCGGACGCGCCGTCAGAGAGCGGGGAGGCGTTGCCCGCGGTGACGGTGCCGCCTTCGGCGCGGAAGACGGTCTTGAGTCCGGCGAGTTTCTCCGCCGAGGAACCGGGACGGATTCCTTCGTCCCGGAGCAGGTCCGTCCCCGGGACGGCGGTGACGAGGGTGTCGTAAAAGCCCTCATCCCAGGCCGCGGCGGCCAGGTTGTGCGAGGTCGCGGCGAATTCGTCCTGCGCCTCACGGGAGACGCCGTACTTGTCGGCCAGCCGTTCGGTGGCTTCGCCGAGCGAAATCGTCCACTCCGGGCGCATCGCCTTGTTCACCAGGCGCCAGCCCAGGGTGGTGGACACCAGGGCCATGTCCCCGGCTGGATACGGTTTCTCGGTCTTGGGCAGCACCCAGGGCGCCCGGGACATCGACTCCACGCCGCCAACGAGCAGCAGGTCGGCGTCGCCGGTGTTGATCTGCCGGGAGGCGATGACCGCCGCGTCCAGCGAAGACCCGCACAGCCGGTTCACGGTGGTCCCCGGGATGGAGACCGGCAGGCCTGCCAGGAGCGTGCCCATCCGGGCGACGTTGCGGTTCTCCTCGCCGGCGCCGTTGGCGTTGCCAAACACCACCTCGTCGATCCGTTCGGCGTCGAGCGCCGGGGCCCGTTTCATCGCCTCGCCGATCACGTGGGCAGCCAGGTCGTCCGGGCGGACCCCGGCCAAACCGCCGCCGAACCTGCCGAACGGCGTCCGCACGGCGTCGTACAGAAAAGCCTCAGTCATCTCATGTCCCTCTAAGTTGCGGTTCCTCCCAACTGGCTGGCAGATCAGGCCGTTTTCGGCCCTGAAAACGGCCTGAAGTGCTAGTCAGTTGGGTGGGGGTGCGGCGGTTGGATCTGTCTCGTCGATGGTGCGGAAGACCTGCTGGGCGGTCCTGAAGGCGGTGTTGGCCGAGGGGACCCCGCAGTAGATGGCTGTCTGCAGCAGGATTTCCTTGATCTCGTCCCGGCTCAGGCCGTTGGTCAGGGCGGCCCGGAGGTGCATGGCCAGCTCGTCCCAGTGCCCGTGCGCCACCATCGCGGTGATGGTGACGGCGGAGCGCATCTGCCGGCT
>DASSXE010000331.1:0-2280 GCA_035704125.1 Arthrobacter sp. | reverse complement strand
GGGCGGCGTCGGCGGCAACTGGGCCAACGAGTACCACACGTTCGGCCTGCACCGGATGGCCACCTCCTCCGACGTCTACTTCGACGGCGTCAAGGTCAAGTCCTACCCGACGAACGACGGCAACGCGCCGCAGTACCTCGTTCTCAACGTCGGCGCGTCCTCGACCAATCCCGCCTACGGCCCGGCCTCGCAGGTGCTGGTGGATTACGTCCGCGCCTGGCAGTAACCTGCCCCGAACCGGCGCGTCAGCGCCGCCAGCACTGCTCCCCGGACACCGGGCCTGTTCGTCAGGGCCCACGGTCCGGGGAGCAGTTGCATCCGGTGCCGCCTGGCCCCAGTAGACTGGCGCCCACCACGCCGCGGACACCACCGGAGGAACCAGATGTGCCGACTCTTCGGGCTCCACGCCGGCCGCAGGCC
Organism: Arthrobacter sp.; assembly: GCA_035704125.1. GTDB lineage: Bacteria > Actinomycetota > Actinomycetes > Actinomycetales > Micrococcaceae > Arthrobacter. Next base: position 1,860 of record DASSXE010000331.1, on the reverse strand, counting down.
GGTCCGGGCCACCTTCTGGCTGTTGGACGCCCCGGACAGCCTGTCCGACCAGAGCCGGCGCGAACCGGACGGCGCGGGCATCGGAACGTTCGACGACGGCGGGCGTCCGCACGTGGCGAAGCAGCCCCTCGCCGCCTGGGAGGACCACGCGTTCGCCCGCGAGGCCCGGGACCTGACCAGCACGACCTTCCTTGCCCACGTCCGGTACGCCAGCACTGGCGCCCACACGCTGGTCAATACGCACCCTTTTGAACAGGACGGGCGCCTGTTTGCCCACAACGGAGCCTTCGGCGGGCTGGAGCGGCTCGATCACCGGCTGGCCGCCCTCGGGGTAACCGGGCTCGTGCAGGGGCAGACGGACAGCGAACGGCTCTTCGCCCTCATCACAGCCGAGACCCGGCAATCCGGCGGCGATGTTGCGGAGGGCATCACCCGGGCAGTCACGTGGATCGCCGGGGAACTGCCCGTCCTGAGCCTCAACCTCATCGTCACGACGGCAACCGACCTGTGGGCGCTGCGGTACCCGGCGACGCACGAATTGCACGTTTTGGAGCGGAACCCGGCCCGGGTGCACGGCCCGGCGGCACCCCTGGAAGCCCGGAGCCGCCGCATCCATGCCCGCAGCGAGGATCTCGCCGGCGGCCCGCATGTCCTGATCGCCACGGAACCGATGGACCACAACCCCGGCTGGCGGGCGATGCCGCCCGGCGAACTGCTGCACGTCGGTCCGGACCTGGCCGTGTCGGCCGCTTTCCCTTTCCCGGACGCCCCTCGATTTCCGCTGGCACTGTCCGACCTCGATCCCGCCGCGGCAGCGTCCCAGCGGTCCTAGGTGTACTGCCCAAGAAGCCGGCCGCCCGGCGGAGAGCGAGGGCGGAAGGAGCGCACCGCGTCCTCTCGACACCCCGTTGAATCGGCGCTAGGTTATGCCCCATGACGGAGACCCCAGACCACGAACCAACCGAACCGGCGGAGGACCAGAAAGCCCGCGACTCCCTCGCCGGCGACCTCGCCAAGACCCTTGACCCCGACGTCGAGGACCTGGACGAGGGCAGGGACAGCGCTGAACGCCGTACCGGCGACTGACAGGCGCGGACCGGCAGACACCGGCCACGGCTACCGCCGCCTTTATGAGCTTCCGGACCGCCTCAGCGCCGCCCAACGGTTCGAGCATTGGCGGCACTGGTACAGCCAGGCCGTCGGTACACCGGTGCGTCTCGAAAGGGCCGGCCCTATCTCCCCGCAGTTCTCCGCCTCCGCGTCGAGTCTTTCCGGACCGGGCTTCAGCGTCATTGAGCTGCGCAACGGGGCCGCCGCGGCTTCCTGGAACGCCAATCCGGGCCTGAACGATCTTCGCCTGGCGTACTTCGTGCAGGCTCCATCGGCCAGCTATGACTTCGCCGGAGGGGCCGAGTCCATGGCCGCGCCCCGGGTCCAGTTTCTCGATCTCACCCGCGGCGGCGCTTTCCGGGCGCCCGGCGGCATGCACATCATCCAGCTCAACCTCGACAGGACCGGACTTGAACTCGACGGACCGGGCCTTCTCCGCCTGGCCGGGATCGGGAACCTGGTGCGGCACCCCGTGCTGCGGTCGCTCCTGATGCCCGTCCTCCTCAGCTGCAGGGCACCGGGCATGGAAGCCCACGCCGCAGCATCCGGAGCCGTTCTTCGTTCGGCTGTCACCGCGCTGGCCGCCTCCCTGCTTGCGGTGCCGGCCGCCCCCGACTCGCTGGAACCTTCCCAGCGGCGGGGCGTCCAGGACTACCTGCGGCGGAACTACGCCTCCGGGAACCTCAGCTCCGAGGCAATCGCCGGGCACTTCCACATGTCCCGCCGGACCCTGTTCAGCCTGTTCGAAGG
>DASSXE010000290.1:0-3492 GCA_035704125.1 Arthrobacter sp. | reverse complement strand
ACCCCCTCCAGGAAGGCCTTGGCCCGCTCCGTCTCTGGATAGGCCGCCAGCAACCGCCAGAAGGCGGCGTTGTGGGCGGCCACCAGCAGATGCGCCAGTTCGTGCAGCAGCACGTAGTCGATGACCCACTGCGGCATCTGCCGTAGCTTGTGCGAGAGCCTGATGGTGCCCTCCGAGGGCGTCGCCGAGCCCCAGCGGGAGTTCTGGTTCGTCACCCATCGGACCGACGCGGGGACGGCCCGGCCGCCCAGGTATCGTGCCGAAAGTTCCGCCGCGTGCGCCTCGAGTCCGGCGTCGCTGGCGGTCCGGCGCCGGCCGGCGGCCTTGGGGCCGCGGGTTCCCTGTGCCCGCAGCTTCTCCAGCATCCGGTGCACCCATTCGCGTTCCTGGGCTCCGCTGAAGTGCGCCGGAATGGCGACGACGGCGGTGCCGTCTTCCCAGAACGCGGCCACCGTCCGGCGGCGGCGGGCCGAGCGCCGAACCTCGACCGGCGCGCCGTCGGCGGTCCGCAGCGGGGACCTCGTCCCGGCGCCGGGCATCAGTGGGAGGTGCTTTCGGCCAGGGTGACCAGTACGGCTTCACCGTATTTCTCCAGCTTGGACGCGCCCACACCCGGCAGCTTCGCGAGCTCCTCGAGCGATTCGGGCCGCGCCTCGGCGATCGCCGTCAGGGTCGCGTCGGTGAAGACGACGAACGCGGGGACGTCCGATTCCAGCGCCACCGCCTTCCGCCATTGGCGCAGGGCGTCAAAGGTCTGTTCCTCGTAGCTCGGCGGGCACTGGTTGCACCGGCCCACCTTGCGTTCGGCGCCGCTGCTGAGCATGCTGCCGCAGACCCGGCACGATGCCGGCACGGCGGCCTTGCGGCGCGGCGCGGCGCCTTTGCCCCGGACGGAGGAGCTGGCCACGGAGTCGGGCCGCAACCCGTCGAGGAACCGCGAAGGCTTGCGGTTGGCCCGGCCGCCGGGTGTCCTGGCCGTGGACCAGGACAGGTGCAGGTGTTCCTTGGCCCGGGTGATGCCCACATAGAGCAGACGGCGTTCCTCATCGACGGCCTCCGGGGTGTCCGCGAAGGAAATCGGCATCAGGCCCTCACTGAGGCCCACCAGGAAGACTGCCTCCCACTCCAGGCCCTTGGCCGCGTGCAGCGAGGCCAGTGTGACGCCCTGGACCGTCGGGGCGTGCTGGGCCAGCGAGCGTTCCTGCAGTTCGTTGACGAAGTCCGCCAGGCTGAACTGCGCTCCCCTGCTGACCACCAGTTCGTCCGCCAGCGCCACCAGCGCCGCGAGGGATTCCCAGCGTTCCCGGAGGGCGCCGCCGTTGTGCGGTGCGCTGTCCGTGTAGCCCAGTGAGGACACGATGTCCCGGACCAGCTGGCCGAGCGGCTCGGGTGCTGCGGTTTCGCTGACTGCGCGGGTCGCGGCCCGCAGCTGCAGGATGGCGTCCCGGACTTCCTTGCGGGCGAAGAAGCGTTCGCCGCCGCGCAGCTGGTAGCCGATGCCGGCCGATGCGAGGGCCTGTTCGTAGGCCTCGGACTGCCCGTTGGTGCGGAACAGCACGGCGATCTGGCTGGCGGGGGTGCCGGCAGCCATCAGGGCCTTGATGTTCTGGGCGGCCGTGGCGGCTTCCGCCTCATCGTCGGAGCATTCGGTGAAGTGCGGCACGGGACCGGCCGGCCGCTGAGCCACCAGCTGCAGCGGGGTGGCCCAGGCAGCGTCGGCCACGGGGCCACCGCTGCGCCGTCCGCCGAGCAGGTCGTTGGCCAGCTTCACCACCTGCGGGGTGGAGCGGTAGTCGCGGATCAGTTTGACCACGGTGGCGTCCGGGTACTGCGCCTTGAAGTTCAGCAGGTGCTTGGGCGACGCCCCGGTGAAGGAGTAGATGGTCTGGCTGGCGTCGCCGACGACGCAGAGATCGTCGCGGCCGCCCAGCCAGAGTTCGAGGAGCCGCTGCTGCAGCGGGGAAACGTCCTGATATTCGTCCACGACGAAGTGCCGGTACTGTTCCCGGACGGTGGCTGCCACCTTCGGGTCCTCCTGCAGGATGCCGACGGTGATCAGCAGGACGTCCTCGAAGTCGATCACGTTGCGGTCCGTCTTGACGTCCTCGTAGGACTGGAACACCCGGGCCACGGCGGTCAGGTCAAAGCCGCCCGGGGTGCCGCGGCCCTGGGCTTTTTCCAAGTAGTTGGCCGGGGTCAGCATCGAGACCTTGGCCCATTCGATTTCCGAGGCGAGGTCCCGGATGGAGGCGCGGTCGGTGCTGAGCCGCAGCCGGCGGGCGGCCTCGGCGATCATCTGGGCCTTGTGGTCCAGCAGGTTCGGCAGCGCACCGCCCACGGCCTGGGGCCAGAAGAACTGGAGTTGGCGCAGGGCCGCGGCGTGGAAGGTCCTGGCCTGGACGCTGCCGACGCCGAGGTCGCGGAGGCGGCTGCGCATTTCGGCCGCGGCGCGGGAGGTGAACGTGACGGCCAGAAGCCGCTGGGGGCTGTACACGCCGGAGTGCACACCATAGGCGATGCGGTGCGTGATGGCGCGGGTCTTGCCGGTGCCGGCACCGGCCAGCACGCACATGGGTCCGTTCAGGGTGCTGGCCACCTCACGCTGTTCGGCGTCGAGTCCGCCGAGGACCCGCTCTTCGAGGGAGCGGCCGTCCACGGCGGACTCGTCGGCGGGTAGCGGGCCGGCCGGGGAGGCGCCGGTGGAGAAGATGTCTGTGTTCACGTCTGCTGCTTAGTTGTTGGGGTGCCTGTGCTCAGGCGTTGCCGGGGCGGTCCTGGATGACGCCCCCGTACCAGTGCTCGATCAGCGCCCGGGCGATCGAGAGCCGGCTGGAGATGGTGATTTCGCCGCTGGCCACCGCCTGCTGGAGCTCCTCACGGCTGAACCAGCGGGCGCGGGTGACTTCGACGCCGTCGGGCGTCGCCTCCGTGTCCGCCGTCGTCGCGGTGAAGCCCAGCATCAGGGACGCCGGGAAGGGCCAGGGCTGGGAGCCGAGGTACTGGGACGCCGTGACCCGCACGCCCACCTCTTCACCGATCTCGCGGACGACAGCCTGCTCCAGCGACTCCCCGGGCTCGACGAAACCGGCGAGGGTCGAATAGTTCTTCGCGTCCAGGGGGCCGCCGCCGCCCAGCAGCAGCCGTCCGTCGGGGCCGACGACGGTGACGATGATGGCGGGGTCCGTGCGCGGGTAGTGTTCGGAGTTATCTGCCGGGCAGCGCCGCACCCAGCCGCCCGATTCCGGTTCGGTGGCGGTGCCGCAGCGCGGGCAGTGGGTATGGGTGGCGTGCCAGTTGGCGATGGCGCTGGCCTCGATGAACAGCGCGGTGTCCTGCGGGCCAAGCCGGGCGGCGACCTCGCGGAAACCGGCCCATTCTGCCCCGGCAGGGATCCCGTCGACGTGCTGTTCGAAGGGCTCGGCCCGGACCTCGAACTGTTCGGGCAGGATGAACAGCACGTACCGGGTGGCGTCCTGCGCCGCGTCGCCGCGG
>DASSXE010000285.1:0-2836 GCA_035704125.1 Arthrobacter sp. | reverse complement strand
GATCGCCGTCCGGGTGGGCCACCACTGCGCGCAACCGCTGCACCGCCGGCTGGGTCTCACCGCCACCACGCGGGCCAGCACCTACCTGTACAACACCACCGACGACGTCGACGCGTTCCTTGACGCCGTCGCCGGTGTCCGCGATTACTTCCAAGCCTGAGGACGGCCCGGCATGAGCCTTGACCAGCTGTATCAACAGATCATCCTGGAGCACGCCAAAGCGCGGCACGGCAGCGGCCTGGATGCCGCCTCGGGCTACCCCGCGGGCGCCGCGTCCGGCCAGTCACACCAGCTGAACCCGACCTGCGGCGACGAGATCACGGTGCGGGTCTCCGTGGCCGGCGGCAGGGTCAGCGGGCTGGAGTGGGACGGTGCCGGGTGTTCCATCTCGATGGCGTCGGCGTCGGTCCTGACCGACCTCGCCGAAGACCTCGAGACGGAGGAGCTGCAGCGCGTTATCGACAGCTTCCGCACGGTGCTCCGCTCCCGAGGCAAGGTGGCCGCCGATCCGGAGATCCTGGGTGACGCCGCCGCCTTCGAAGGAGTGTCGCGCTACGCCGCCCGGGTTAAGTGCGCCATGCTCTCCTGGGTCGCCGCCGAGGACGCGCTCGGCCAGGCGCTGGCAGGCAAGCCGGCGGAGTAGCACCGGCCGGCATGGGCCGGATCAGACAACAGCAGCCCCGGCCGAATTTACTCCCGGCCGGGGCTGTCCCATTTGTTCGAATCTTTTGTTCGGATCTAGTTGTTCGGATCGTGTTGCTCGCAGGATTCGTCGGTCCCGGTCTGCCCCGTGTGCGCCCGCCTAATGCAGGTAGCTCGCAACGATGCCAAAGACCAGGATCAGCATGGCCAATGCCGAATACATCGACCAGTTTCTGCCACCGGGTTTCCGGTGGCTGCCGTGCCATACCCGTTCCATTCCGTCCATGTCCATAGCTCTATTGGACGGCCGCGGAACGGCCGGAAACAGCGTGGTCACCACTCAAGTTACCGCGCCCTGCGCCGCCTACTTGAGGCGGTTACCTACTCACTTTTGCCGGCACCCGGGCAACCCAAACGGGCAGCCGGAGCCAGCGGGTCAGAACAGCCCGGCGATGCCGATGCCGGCCGTGGCCGCGCCCAGCACCATTGAGATGCTGACCAGCACGACGTGGACCGTCAGGAACCGGGTGGCCTTGCCGCTGGCGTCGCGGGCGCGAGGGTCGTTACGCACGCGGCGCAGGAACTGCGGCCAGACCACCAGCGACCAGATGCCCGCGACGATCAGGACGATGGCCAGGAAAGCGGGAAGCTCCATTGCCTAGTGGCTTTCGAGCCAGGCCTGGGCCTGGGTGGCCTGGATGTTCAGGGCCTTGCCCACCATCGGCTCGGCAGCGTCAGCGATCTTGCCGCCGAGGAACGGCACCGAGGAGGACACGGTGCCTTCCAGCTCGATCCGGGTGCTGCCGCCGTCGGCCACCAGGCGCTGCACGGCATTGACGTCCAGCGGGGCGCCGGCGACCTTGAGCGAGATGTTGCTCTGCCGCGAGCCATCGGCCTCCGGCGCGCTCCAGCTCTCCAGCTGGGTGACCTTCAGGCTTTCACCCACGAACTTACGGGCCATGTCCGGCATCCGGGTGGTGGGGATGGTGCGCACGGTGGTGGTGTTGAACGCGCCGGCCGTGTCGCCGTCGACGGCGAAGGATTCCAGGGTGCCGCCGACGAGTTCACTGGTGTGCCGCAGGAAGTCCTCGTTGGCGAAAACCGCCGTGACGCTCTCGACGTTGTGCGGAAGGGTGGTGGATGCGCTCAGGGCCATGGGGGGTCCTCCAGGGGGTGGAAGTGGACGTTTCGGGCTCCCAATATCCTACGCGGTGGGCCCGGCCGGTTCCGACCCGGCCGTGTTCGCGGTCTCCGGCTCTGTCTCTGCCAGGCGTTGGGCCGCGGCCGCGATATTCCGCGACATGGCGGGGAAAATCAGGCTGTGGAAGGGCAGCACCGCCAGCCAGTAGAGCTTGCCGCTGAGGCCCTTGGGGAAGAAGATGGCCCGCTGCCGGTACCGGCTGCCGTTGCCCTCCGGTTCCACCATCAGCTCCAGCCAGGCCCGGCCCGGCGCGCGCATCTCGGCCCGGAGCCGGAGCAGCCTGCCGCGGTCGATCCGCTCCACCCGCCACCAGTCCACCACTTCGCCCTCGGCCAGCAGCCGGGGATGCCGTCGGCCGCGGGCCAGGCCGGCCCCGCCGGTGAGCTTATCCAGCCAGCCGCGCACGCTCCAGGCCAGGGGCAGGGAGTACCAGCCGTTGCGGCCGCCGATGCCCTCGATGATCGTCCAGACGTGCTGCGGATCGACCGCGCTGGAGTAGCTGCGCTCGTCGACGTAGACGCGGTGTCCGGCCCACTCGGGGTCACTCGGCAGCGGGTCGGCGTCGGCGCCCGCGTTCGCCCAGGTGGTTTCCACCTGCCCGTCCCGTTCCCTGCCCAGGGCCAGCGCCACCGCCCGGCGGTAGGGGGTCAGGCCGCCCTCGGGGAGCGGAATGTAGGAATCAATGTCATGTTCCCGGGACACGGCGTCGTGCTGCAGCGACTCCACCAACGGCAGCGACATCGACAGCGGGATCGGGGTGGTCAGGGCCACCCACATGCCGGCCAGCTTGGGGGCGGGAATCGGCAGCGCCAGCACCGCCCGGTGCGGAAGGCCAGCCTCCGCGGCGTATTCCTGCATCATGCCGGCGTAACTGAGCACCTGCCGGGAGCCGATATCGAAGGTGCGGTTGATCGGGCCCTCCAGCGACGCCGCGCCGACGAGGTAGTAGAGCACGTCCCGGACGGCGATCGCCTCAATCTTGTTCCGCACCCA
>DASSXE010000166.1:0-3107 GCA_035704125.1 Arthrobacter sp. | reverse complement strand
TGGGTGGCCGAGAAGTACATGTAGTACAGCAGGATGCCCTGCATTCCGTAGAAGGAGAAGCGCTCCCACATTTCTACGGAGAAGAGGCTGGCCAACATCTTCGGGTGGCCAAAAAACGAGGTATCGCCCGGCGTTGTAGCGGGGGGATCAGCTAAATGAGTTGTGCTCATTTACTTAATGCTGACACCGCGGCCCGGGATTGTCACATCCGCGGACACCCCCGTGCAAGTCAATCCGGGGGTGTTTCGCGATGTATCCGCATGTGACGGGCCTAGTCGGCGTCGAACAGGATGACCTGCCGAACGGCCCTGCCATCCGCGAGCTGGTCCATGGCCTGGTTGATCTCCGACAGGGCGATCCGGGAGGTGATAAGTTCCTCGACCGGCAGCTTTCCCTCGCGCCAGAGTTCGGCGTATTTCGGGATGTCGCGCGCCGGAACTGCGGACCCGAGGTAGCTTCCGATGATCGTCCGGGCTTCGGCGGTGATGGTCAGCGGCGAGAGGTGGGCGCGGGCATCCGGTGCCGGCAGGCCGGCCGTGATGGTGGTGCCGCCGACCTCGGTTGCCGCGAACGCCGTCTCGAAGGCCCGTGCGCTGCCGGCACATTCGATCACGTACCTGGCTTTGATGCCCTGCTCCGTGAGCTGCTGCGGCGTGTAGGTCTCGTGGGCGCCGAGGCGGCGGGCATGCTCCAGCTTCTCCGCCAGGGTGTCGACGGCGACGATGCGGGAGAGGCCCTGCGAGACGGCGGTGATCAGTGCGGCCATCCCGACTCCACCCAGTCCCACGATCATGATGCTGTCCTCGGGGCGGGGGTTCGCGGCGTTCAGCACAGCGCCGCCGCCGGTCAGGACGGCACAGCCGAGCACGGCGGCAACGTCCGCCGGGATGTCATCGTCCACCGGGACGGCGGAGGCGCGGTCCACGACGGCGTGGCTGGCGAAGCCGGAGACGCCCAGGTGGTGGAACACCGGCTCGCCGCCCCGGCTCAGGTGCATGGACCCGTGCAGCAGGGTGCCCTCGCCGTTGCTCTTTGAGCCGGCGGTGCAGGGGAGCCGGCCGTCGGCGGCGCAGTTGGTGCACTGTTCACAGCGCGGGAGGAAGGACATGACCACCCGCTGGCCGGGGCGCAGGTCGGTGACGTCGGCTCCGACCTCCACCACGCGACCGGCGGCTTCGTGGCCCAGCAGCATGGGCACGGGGCGGACCCGGTTGCCGTCAACAACGCTGAGGTCGGAGTGGCAGATTCCGGCTGCCTCGAGGCGGACCAGGATCTCGGTGGGGCCGGGAGCGGACAGCTCCAGCTCCGTGATGGTGATCGGTTTGGACTCGGCGAACGGCCTCGGCCGGCCGATCTCCTCAAGCACTGCACCGGTGATCTTCATCGATCCCTCTCGTGTCCTTTGTCCGCGCTGGTCGCGTTGGCTCCAGTAAACCGCAGGCGGCCGCCGGCGGGAAATTCCCGCCGGCACCCGCTGCCTAGAAGCCCAGCTGCACGGCCACCTGCAGCAGCAACGCCTCGGAGCCCATCGGGCCGACCAGCTGGATGCCCATCGGCAGCCCCGCGCCGGGAGCGCCCCCGGTCCAGTGCACCGGGATGCTGATGGCCGGAAGCCCGCAGACGTTGACCAGGGAGGACCAGGGGGCGAACTCACACTGCTTGCGGTAATCGTCGTCGGCGTCCCCGGCCCACTCCGCCGCGGGCCAGTAGCCGCCGCCGTGCGCGGCCCCGGTGAACCAGCCGACCGGCCGTGGTGTCTGCGCCAGCGAGGGCATGAGGATCAGGTCCCAGGCGGAGTACTGGGCGACCGTATCCCGCTGGAACCTCCGCAGGAAGGCCAGGGACTCGTCCAGCTTGGCGGCGCTGCGCTGTTGCGCGCGGCGGCGGAAGGTCCGGGTCAGCGGGGTGAGCAGAGCCTCCCGCCGGGGCGGGATCCGGGCGCTTCCGACGCCGGCGGTCCAGGCCGTGGTGAACGCCGCCGGGTAGCGGTTGTCATAGCGGACGGCTGCCTCAGCGGTCTGGTGTCCGGCCGCCTCCAGCAATGCGATCCCGGCGCCGAGCGCGTCGAGGGCCTCCCGGTCCGGGGTGACCGGGTAGACGGACTGCCACGGGCTGTCCAGGCTCACGCCGATCCGCAGCCGCGGCGGGTCCTGCGCCGCGCGCCGCAGGAAACTCCCCTGGCCGGGTTCCCCGGCGGTCCCCGGCCCGGCCTCCGCCCCCGGCGGCACGAGCGCATCGAGCATCAGGGCGGCGTCGGCGGCGGAGCGGGCCAGCGGCCCGGCGACCACCAGTCCGGCGCGGTCGCCGGCGCTTTCCCCGGCCGGCACCAGCCCGCGGCCCGGCTTTAAACCCACCAGCCCGCACGCTGCCGCCGGAATCCGGATGGAGCCACCGCCGTCGGACCCCGGGGCAAACGGCACCAGGCCCGCGGCGACGGCGGCAGCGCTGCCACCTGAGGAACCGCCCGAGCTGCGGCTCAAGGCGTAGGGGTTGCGCGACGGCGGCGCGATCCGGTTTTCGCTGTACGCGGTCAGTCCGAATTCGGGAACCTGCGTCTTTCCGAGCGAAACGATGCCCGCACCCTTCAGGACCGCGGCCAGCGCGCCGTCGTCCGGGGCCGGCCCGGACTCCAGGGCCGCACTGCCGTGGCTGGTGGGTACGCCTGCGACGTCGGTCAGATCCTTGAAGGCGACCGGCACACCGTGCAGCAGCGGCAGCGTCTCCGGGTCCGCTGCCCGGGAAGCCCGCCGGTAGGCGGCATCTGCGGCGTCGGCATCCCGGAGGGCCTGCTCGGCGGTGACGGTGATGAACGCGCCAAGGTGCGGATTCCGGTCCGCGATGCGGGCCAGGAAATGCGCCGCGGTCTCGCGGGCGGAGAGCTCGCCGGCGCGCAGGGCGTCCCGCAGCGCCACCGCCGACAGTTCGTGGATTTCAGCCAAGGTTCGCTGCCATGGGTCTCCTAAGTATCCCCAGAAGCGTAACCTGACGCGCCGTTCTCGGTGCCTCGGATGGCGGGCGATACGCTGGAGGCAAACCTGGTTCAGCGGAGAGGACGACCATGAGCGATATCGATACCGTGACCGTTTCCGACATTCCCGAGACGGCGA
>DASSXE010000107.1:0-3729 GCA_035704125.1 Arthrobacter sp. | reverse complement strand
CGCCGAGCCTCAGCCGAAAGCTGGCCATCGATGCCCTCGAGGCCAGCGGACGGACCTGGCGCATTACCTGCACTACGCGGCAGATCAGCGGGGTGCTGGCCGCGGTCCGGGCCGGGATCGGCGTGGCAGTGATGCCGGCGTCGCTGGTTCCGGAGGACCTGAAGATCATCACCCGGCGCTTCGAGTTGCCGCCGGTGGGCGACGTGGATTTCACCCTGATCCGGAATCCGCTGGCAAATACAGAGGTCATCGAGGCACTCACCCAGGCGATCGCGGGCCGCGCATTGCACCGTTCCGCCTAGCCGTTCCACCGGGGCTACCTACGCGCTCCCGGGGCGGTACCTACACCAATACGGGCCCAAGGGAGTGAGTGTACGTAGCCATTGAACCCGCGGGGTACTTGCCCTATCCTGACACTATTGCAGGTCAAGCAGAGGCCAGCCACACCGCTTAGAAAACGGACGCTGCCTGCCGTCGAAGCCGGATTTTTACCGGCATTCCGGGGCACTCGGCGTTCGGGATAGGCCAGCAATGACGCCAGCCATGAATACTCCCCACGCCCCGATGCGCTCGGGCCCGACGCGGCTGGGGCCGCGGAATCCCGCCCGTCCGCCGTCGGCCACGGCGCGCTTGGAGGGCATGACGCACCCCGCCCGCGGCCGCCTGGATCCGCACGCCGCCCCCGCCCGGACGGACGACGACTACGTCGGCATCCCGTACTGCGAAAACTGCGGAACCGATGAGTTCGTTTACCTCGAATCCTTTATCCCGCCGAAGCATCACCGGGACGGTTCGGTCAGCCAACTCGGCGAGGTGACTTACTTCTGCTCCGGCTGCGAGGATTTCTCGGCGCACGCCGTCCCCGCGTCGTGGGCCCCGCCCGGCTGGTACCTGGGCTGACGCACGGCACCGGCCCCGTCCGGGACAACGCAACGAACGACGCCGCCGTCGCCGCACCTGGGTGCGGCCACGGCGGCGTTGTGGGGCCGGCCGGGCCGGGACCCGGCCTCAGGGCCGTGCGCTAGATCAAATCATCTGAGAGGTGGTTGGCGGTGCCGAAGCGGTGGGCCGTGATGCTGACCGCCTGCTCGTGCAGGAAGGGCAGCAGCTCCACCCGGCCGGCCTCGGTCACCGGGTGGGTGTAGACTGCCAGGTCGGGACGGCCGCCGGTAGCTTCCGCGAGAGCCGCGAAGTCTCCGCCGATGAGCCGGATCCGCGGGACCGTCAGCTTGGCGGACGCCGCGAGATGTCCGGCAGAAGCCAGCCACGCGGCGTCGTCTTCCACCGTCACGCCGATTCCCAGCCCTGACAGGACGGCCCGCAACTGGGCCGGCAGTTCGAGGGCACTGGAAACGGTCAGCCGTGACCCGGCCCGAACACCGGCGGACAGCACCCGGACCAGCGCGGCCAGCGGCTGTCCGGCGGAGAGCCGGACCAGCACCGGGAGCGGCCGGTAGCGGAAGACGTTGCGTTCAGCGCTGAGTCCGGAGACGTCCTTGGCGGTGCCGAACTCGTCCGCCCAGGCCCGGGCGTCGGACGCCAGGGCACGCTGCAGGGGCGCCAGGTCGTCGGCGGGCAGGAAGCCCTTGGCCGCGTCCCCGATCCGGCCCACCTCGGGGCTCAACTGCGCGGGAGCGGCGGCGGCTTCCGTGCTGACCCACTCGCCGAGGCCGGCCAGGTAATTCGGGCCGCCAGCCTTCGTGCCCGCCCCGACGGCGGATTTCTTCCAGCCGCCGAAGGGCTGGCGCTGCACGATCGCGCCCGTGATGCCGCGGTTGACGTAGAGGTTGCCGGCCTGCACGGTCTCCAGCCAGAGCGCAACTTCCTCCGAGTTGAGGGAGTGCAACCCGGAGGTGAGGCCGTAGTCGATCTGGTTCTGGATCGCGATGGCCTCTTCCAGGGTCGCCGCCGTCATGACGCCCAGGACCGGTCCGAAGAACTCGGTGAGGTGGAAGTAGGAACCGCGCCGCACTCCCGAGCGGACTCCGGGGCTCCAGAGCTTGCCCGAGTCGTCCAGCTTTTTCGGCTCCACAGCCCAGGCCTCACCCTCGCCCAGGGTGGTCAGGGCGTTCAGCAGCTTGCCGCCGGCAGGTTCGATGATCGGACCCATCTGGCTGGCGGGATCCTCCGGGTAGCCGACCTTGAGCGAGGTCACGGCGTCGATCAGCTGGTTGTGGAAGCGCTTCGACGTGGCCACCGACCCCACCAGGATCACCAGCGAGGCGGCCGAACACTTCTGTCCGGCGTGCCCGAAGGCGGAGTACGCCACGTCCTTCGCCGCGAGGTCCAGGTCCGCGCTGGGCGTGACGATGATGGCGTTCTTGCCGCTGGTTTCGGCCAGCAGCGGCAGGTCCTTGCGGAAGGAGCGGAACAACTCCGCGGTCTCGTAGCCGCCGGTCAGGATGACGCGGTCCACGGCCGGGTGGGAGATCAGCTGCCGTCCGAGTTCCCGTTCGCCCAGCTGCACCATGGTCAGCACGTCGCGGGGGACGCCGGCTTCCCAGAGCGCCTCGACCATGACGGCGCCGCTGCGGGCCGCCTGCTTGGCGGGCTTGATCACGACGGCGGAGCCGGCGGCGAGCGCCGCGAGCGTGGAACCGGCGGGGATCGCCACCGGGAAGTTCCACGGCGGGGTGACGACGGTGAGCTTCGCCGGGACGAAGGTGGCGCCGTCGACGTCGTCGAGCTTGCGGGCGGATTCGGCGTAGTAGTGCGCGAAGTCGACGGCTTCGCTGACCTCGGGATCGCCCTGGTCGATGGTTTTGCCGGTCTCGGATGCCATGACCTCGAGGAGCTCGGCGCGGCGGGACTCCAATACGTCGCCGGCGCGGTGCAGGATTCCGGCGCGCTCGGCGCCGGAAAGTGCCCCCCAGGCCTTGCCCTTCTCAAGTGCGGTGTCGATGACCGCGTTCAGGGTCGCCTCGTCGGAGATGGTGGCTGCCTCGACGGCGGCGTCACCCAGGGTGGAGGTCGCCACGCGGCCCAGGATCGCGCGGCCCCAGTCGCGGTTCGCGGGCAGCGACGGGTCCGTGTCCGGAGTGTTCCGGAAACCCTCCCGCGGCATCGGCTCGGCCGGGAGCGCGCGGTTCTGCCGGCGGTTCGGGCCAGGGACCTCGTCGTCGAGCTTGGCGAGGGAGGAGAGGAAGCGCTGCTTCTCGCGCTCGAACAGGGTTTCGTTCTCGCTGAGTTCGAAGACGGCGGACATGAAGTTGTCCTGGCTGGCGCCCTCTTCGAGCCGGCGAATCAGGTAGGCGATCGCGACGTCGAACTCGGCGGGGTGGACCACCGGCGTGTAGAGCAGGAGCGACCCGACGTCCTGCTTGACGGCTTCGGCCTGGCCCTGGGCCATGCCGAGCAGCATCTCGAATTCGATATTCTGCTCTGCGGTATCCGCGATGCCGCGCTGCTTGGCCAGCAGCCAGGCGAAGGCGATGTCGAAGAGGTTGTGGCCGGCGACCCCGATCCGGATGTTGCGGATCCGGTCCGGGTGCAGCGAGTAGTTGATGACGCGCTTGTAGTTGGTGTCCGAGTCCTGTTTGGTGTTCCACGTGGCGAGCGGCCAGTCGTGCAGGGAGGCTTCCACCTGCTCCATCGGCAGGTTGGCGCCCTTGACCACACGGACCTTGATGGCGGCGCCGCCGTCGGCGCGGCGGGCCGCGGCCCAGTCCTGCAGGCGGATCATCGCGGCGAGCGCATCCGGGAGGTATGCCTGGAGCACAATGCCGGCCT
>DASSXE010000025.1:0-4850 GCA_035704125.1 Arthrobacter sp. | reverse complement strand
TCCAACGACTACGTCGGCAAGGGCCTCTCCGGCGGCCGGATCATCGTCCGGCCGGACCGCACCAACGTCTTCCGGGCGGAGCGGAACGTCATCGCCGGCAACGTGATCGGCTACGGGGCGACCAGCGGCGAGCTGTACCTCCGCGGCCAGGTGGGGGAGCGCTTCATGGTGCGCAACTCCGGCGCCACCGCGGTGGTCGAGGGCATCGGCGACCACGGCTGCGAGTACATGACCGGCGGCCAGGCCCTCAT
Source organism: Arthrobacter sp. (assembly GCA_035704125.1). Classification (GTDB taxonomy): domain Bacteria; phylum Actinomycetota; class Actinomycetes; order Actinomycetales; family Micrococcaceae; genus Arthrobacter. The sequence goes on along the minus strand of DASSXE010000025.1, from coordinate 4,599 downwards.
CATCGGGCGCACCGGCCGCAACTTCGGCGCCGGCATGTCCGGCGGCACCGCGTACGTCCTGGACCTGCAGACCGAACGGGTCAACAAGCAGGCCCTCGACGCCGGTGAACTGCTGCTGCGCGAGCTCGACGCCGAGGACCGCGACATTGTGCACGCACTGTTGGTCAAGCACCTGGAGGAGACCGAGTCGCAGCACGCCGCCCGGCTGCTCGAGGACTTCGACGACACGGCCGCGCGCATCACCAAGGTCCTGCCGCGCGACTACGCGGCCGTCCTGCAAACCCGTCTTGATGCCATCGAGGAAGGCCTTGACCCCGACGGCGAAGAAGTTTGGTCTCGAATCCTGGAGGTTACCGGTGGCTGATCCACGCGGATTTTTGAAAGTACGCCAGCGTGAAACCCAGCCGCGCCGTCCCGTTCCGGTCCGCATCATGGACTGGAAGGAGGTCTACGAGGCCCAGGAGAAGGGCGTCCTGAAGGCGCAGGCCGGCCGCTGCATGGACTGCGGCGTGCCGTTCTGCCACCAGGGCTGTCCGCTGGGCAACCTGATCCCGGAATGGAACGATCTCATCTGGCGGGACAAGGGCGAGGAAGCGATGGAGCGGCTGCACGCCACCAACAACTTCCCCGAGTTCACCGGCCGGCTTTGCCCGGCCCCCTGCGAGGCGTCCTGCGTGCTGGGCATCAACCAGCCGGCGGTGACGATCAAGCAGGTTGAGGTCTCGATCGTGGACCAGGCGTTCGACAACGGCTGGGTCACCCCGTTGCCGCCGGCCCGCCTGACCGGCAAGACGGTCGCCGTCGTCGGCTCCGGCCCGGCGGGCCTGGCCGTGGCCCAGCAGCTGACCCGGGTGGGCCACACCGTCGCCGTGTACGAACGCGACGACAAGATCGGCGGCCTGCTGCGCTACGGCATCCCCGACTTCAAGATGGAAAAGGAACACGTCGACCGCCGGCTGGAGCAAATGAAGGCCGAAGGCACCCGCTTCCGGACCGGCGTGGCCATCGGCGTCGACGTCACCTGGGAGCAGCTGCGCCGCCGGTACGACGCCGTCGTCGTCGCCACCGGGGCCACCGTGCCGCGCGACCTGCCGATCCCCGGCCGGGACCTCGACGGCGTGCACTTCGCCATGGACTACCTGGTCCCCGCGAACCGTGCAGTGGCCGGCGAAACCGTGGAGAACCAGATCAACGCCGCCGGCAAGCACGTGGTCATCCTCGGCGGCGGCGACACCGGAGCGGACTGCCTCGGGACCGCCCACCGGCACCAGGCGGCATCGGTGACCACGCTGGCGATCGGCAAGCAGCCGTCCGCCGAGCGGGCCGCCCACCAGCCGTGGCCGACGTTCCCCACCCTGTTCGAGGTGGCCAGCGCCCACGAGGAAGGCGGCGAACGCAGCTACCTCGCGTCCACCGTCGAGTTCGTCGGGGAGAACGGCAAGCTGACCGGTGTGAAGGTGGCCGAAACCGAATTCGTCGGGGGCAAGCGGCTGCCCAAGGCCGGAACCGAGCGGATCATTCCCGCGGACCTGGTGTTCCTTTCGCTGGGGTTCACCGGTGCCGAGCCGGCCGGCATCACCGAGCAGGTGAACGCCGAATTCGACGGCCGCGGCAACGTCGCACGGGACGGCTACTACATGACCAACACCGAGGGTGTTTTCGTCGCCGGTGACGCCGGCCGTGGCCAGTCCCTGATTGTCTGGGCAATCGCCGAGGGCCGCGCCTGCGCGGCGGCGGTGGACAAGTTCCTGATGGGAAGCACCATCCTTCCGGCACCCGTTGCCCCCACCGACCGGGCCATCTCGGTCCTCTAACCCGGCTCCGGGCCGGCGGGGCGATCCCGCGCCGGCCCCGGAAGAACGCCAGCCGTTCTTCTCCCCGTCAGCTTAAACAACCAAGAGACAACTAGGGTAGGTATATGAGACGCGCTAAAATTGTGGCCACTTTTGGACCGGCAATCGCCAGCTTCGAGAACACGCTCGCCGTGCTGGAAGCCGGCGTGGACGTGGCCCGAATGAACATGAGCCACGGAGACTATTCCGTGCACGACAACACGTACGAGAACGTGCGCAAGGCGGCCGGCCAGCTCGGCAAGGCCGTCGCCATCATGGCCGACCTGCAGGGCCCGAAGATCCGCCTGGGCCGCTTCGTCGACGGACCGCACCTGCTGGCGGTCGGTGACACCTTCACGATCACCACCGAGGACGTGCCCGGCACCAAGGACATCTGCTCCACGACGCTTAAGAGCCTCACCGAGGACGTCAATCCCGGCGATGCGCTCCTGATCGACGACGGCAAGGTTGCCCTCCGCGCCATCGAGGTCGACGACGTCAAGGTCGTCGCCCAGGTGGTCGTCGGCGGCTACGTGTCCAACAACAAGGGCATCAACCTGCCCGGCGTGGCCGTCAACGTGCCGGCGCTGAGCGAAAAAGACGAAGACGACCTGCGCTGGGCCATGAAGCGGGGCGTTGACATGGTGGCGCTGTCCTTCGTGCGGGATGCCTCCGACGTCAAGCGCGTCCACGAGATCATGGACGAAGAGGGCCGCCGGGTTCCGGTAATCGCCAAGATCGAGAAGCCGCAGGCCGTGGAGCAGCTCCCCGAGATCATCGACGCCTTCGACGCCATCATGGTGGCCCGTGGCGACCTCGGCGTGGAGCTCCCGCTGGAGGAAGTGCCGATCGTACAGAAGCGCGCCGTCGAACTGGCCCGCCGCTGGGCCAAGCCGGTCATCGTCGCCACCCAGGTGCTCGAATCGATGATCGACAACCCGCGTCCCACCCGCGCCGAGGCGTCCGACTGCGCCAACGCCGTGCTCGACGGCGCCGACGCGGTCATGCTCTCGGGCGAGACCAGCGTGGGCAAATTCCCGATCGAGACCGTCAAGACCATGGCCCGGATCATCGAATCCACCGAGGTCCACGGCCTGGAACGCGTCCCCCCGCTGGGCACCAAGCCCAAGACCCGCGGCGGTGCCATCACCCGTGCCGCCGTCGAAATCGCGGACCAGCTGGAGGCGAAGTACATCTGTACCTTCACCCAGTCGGGCGACTCGGCACGCCGTCTCTCGCGCCTGCGCCCCATCCGTCCGGTCTTCGCGTTCACCCCGGTGGAGCACGTCTGGAACCAGTTGGCGCTGACCTGGGGCATCCAGCCGGTGCTGGTCCCGATGGTTGGCCACACCGATGAGATGACCGCCCAGGTGGACCGCAACCTGCTCGAGATGGATCTCGTCGAGGACGGCGACATGGTGGTCATTGCCGCCGGTTCCCCTCCCGGCAAGGCCGGTTCCACCAACATGCTGAAGGTCCACAAGGTGGGTGACCTGGCGGATGCCGGCAGCCACGGCGAGGCCGTCGCCAAGGACAAGCTCGGCCCGTGGCCGGAAAAGAAGAAGAAGAACAACAAGGTCTAGTTCTTCGGACTCACCAAGAGGAGGGCCCCGCCGCTGGAATCCAGTGGCGGGGCCCTCCTCTTTGGTCTGTGCCTGTTGTGCGGCGGGTGTCAGTTGACCTGGTTGATGATGGTCTCGGCCACTTCGCGCATGCTCAGGCGGCGGTCCATCGAGGTTTTCTGGATCCAGCGGAAGGCCTCCGGCTCCGTCAGGCCCATCTTGGTGGTCAGCAGGCTCTTGGCGCGCTCCACGAGCTTGCGGGTGGCGAACTGCTCCTGCAGGTCGCTGACTTCGCTTTCGAGTGCCTTGATTTCCTCGTGCCGGGACAGGGCGATCTCCAGGGCCGGGATCAGGTCAGCCGGGGTGAAGGGCTTCACCACGTAGGCCATGGCGCCGGCGTCGCGGGCGCGCTCGACGAGTTCCTTCTGGCTGAAGGCGGTCAGCAGCACGACGGGGGCGATGCGGGCCTTGACGATCTTTTCGGCGGCGGAGATGCCGTCCATGACGGGCATCTTTACGTCCATCAGCACCAGGTCCGGCTTCAGCTCCTCGGCAAGCTGGACGGCCTTCTCGCCGTTGTCCGCTTCGCCGACGACGTCGTAGCCCTCGCCGCGCAGGATTTCGATGATGTCCAGGCGGATGAGGGTCTCATCCTCGGCGACCACGACGCGGCGGGCGGGCTGGGAAGCGGGGGTTGACTCCGTCTGTTCTGACACGGGAACTCCTTGAAAGGGTACGGCGGGCGCTGAGCCATTCTGTGGCAGGTCCGCGGGTGTACTGGGGCCGGTTGGGATCGATGCGGCGTCACTGGCGCGATTCTGGAATTCAGCCTATCTGCATGTAGAGTAATTTCGCGCACCGGCAGCGATCGCGTTGCTCACAGGAGTCCTGGAGCAGCCAAGATGACAGCCGGTGTCTCCGCGCCCGAGTGGCGGAATTGGCAGACGCGCCGCACTCAAAATGCGGTATCGAAAGGTGTGTGGGTTCGAGTCCCACCTCGGGCACAGTGTTTCCGCAGGTCAGTGGGGTTCTACGCCCCGGAGTGTGCACAAAAACTCGTTTTCTGTGCACACGAAGCCTAGAATTCTGGGTATGGCCAGCATTTGGGAACGAAAAAAATCGGACGGATCCACGTCCTATACGGTCCGCTGGCGAAACCCCGAGACGCGCAAGCAGGAGGGGATCACCCTCGCTACCTCGGCAGA
>DASSXE010000016.1:0-14090 GCA_035704125.1 Arthrobacter sp. | reverse complement strand
GCGGGAGCCGGCGCCGGGGCGGCCTGGGAAACCTCGGACGCCTGCGCCTGGGACAGGCTGCTGAGCGTGGCTTGTCCTGCGGCGCCGAGACCGACGACGGCGACGACCGCGGCGGCGGCGAGGGCCAGGGTGCGGGGGGTTTTCAGCTGAAGCGCGGTGCGCTTGAGCCGGGACGGAACGTTTTCGGTGCGACGGCGCGCTTGGGCGCACGTCTGATCCTGGGGTGCAGACATGGAAGGGTAGCCTCTCAACGCCTGCGGAGTTAGCTGTCGGGTTCGGATGAGGTCATCCGGCCGTGTGATATCGACACGGCTTCACCCCGAGGGCAGGCCAAGGCCATGCCCGAGACACTCGGGTCCCCCGCCTCTGCCTGGAATCTAGCGGACCCCGGACGCGGCAGAGTTCAGCGTCGTCCGGATTGGGGCCAACTTTGACGGCCCACCTGACGACCGTACGGCAACTATCCGGTTAATCACAATTAAGTAACAGGCATCACCGGGTGCGGCGTGGCGTCTTGCCCGGGGATCCCCCCGGGTATCAACGGTCAATCGTGCGGGCCGTCTGGAAGGGGCTTCCCTCCGGCGCAGGGTCATTGCCCGCGGCGCCCGGGCCAGAGCGCGTGCAGCAGGGGAGCCAGCGAGGCGAGCATCAGCCCGGTCCCGAACAGCTCGTCATCCGGCCGGACGATGGCGCCTGCGATGAGCAGCGCGCCGAAGATCACCGCGGAGCCTGCCCGGCGTACGGTCCGGTCCAGCCGGGCCACCAGGCGCTCGGCGCGCGGAGCGCCGACGGCCAGCGAGCCCTCCTCGATGTGGGTGACGAGCCGGTCGAGGCGCTGCGGCAGGCGCAGGGCGGTCCCGGCGGCGTCGAACGCCTGTCGGCCGGCATCCTGCAGTAAATTTCCGCGTTCCTCGCGCAGCAGCCGTGCCGCATAGGGTTCGACAGAGTCCCACAGGTTGAACCGGGGGTCCAGCGAGCTGCAGACCCCGGAGGTCAAGGACATCGCCCGGATGATGAGCAGGAAATTCTCGGGGACCTGGAAGGGCAGCGAGCGGACCAGTTCGCCGAATTCCACGGCGAAGTCAAGGAACTCCCGCGGGTCCACTTCCCGGAGCTCGGCGAACCCCATGCCGCCGAACCGGGTGAACAGATGCGACATTGCGCGTTCGAGTTCCGCCTCGTCCGCGGTGGGCAGCAGGACCCCGATTTCGCTGATCGCGGCAACCAGTCCCTTTCCGTCCCGGGACGCAGCCGCGATCAGCAGTTTCCGGAGGCCGCTGCGGGTACCGGGCGGAACCTGGCCCATCATGCCGAAGTCGATGAAGGTCAGTTTCCAGGGCAGCCCCGGCGACCCGCCCGCGGCCGGGGTGACGAAGATGTTCCCCGGATGCGGATCGGCGTGGAAGAACCCGGTGGTGAAGAGCTGGTCGAACATGACCGAGGCGAAAACCGGGGCGACCTCCGCGGGTTCGATGCCGGCCGCGAGGAGTGCGGCGGACTCGGTGATCTTGATCGCCGTGACATCCTCAAGCGTGAGCACGCGGCGGGTGCTCCATTCCCAGGCGACCTTGGGCACGTCCACCCTGTCGTCACCGGCGAAGTCGGCATCGAAACGCTCGGAATTGGCCGCCTCCTTCAGGTAGTCAATTTCCTCAAGGCTGGTCTGCGCGAACTCCTCCACCAGCGACGGCATGTCCGCACGGTCTGATACGAGGCGGACGTGGCTGAGCCAGCCGCCCACCTTGCGCAGCGCCGCGAGATCGACGTCGACAATCGCCTCGATGCCGGGGCGCTGGACCTTCACGACGACGCGGCGGATCCCGGCGTCGGCAGCGCTTTCGGGGAGGAGTTCCGCACGGTGCGCCTGTCCCAGCGAAGCGGCGGCGATCGGCGCCTCCTCGACAAACGCGAAGAGCCGCTCCAGGGGAGCGCCCAGTTCGGCCTCCGCGAGTGCCCGGATGGCGGGGAACGGCACCGGCGGCACCTCGTCCTGCAGGCCTTCCAGTTCCTTGGTGATTTCCGGCGGGAGCACATCAAGCCTCGAGGAGAGGAACTGGCCGACCTTGATCATCAGGCCGCCCAGCTCCACGGCGAGGGTGCGGAACCGCTGGGCGAAGAGCAGCATCCGCCGGGCGCGGGTTCGTTCGGCGATGCCGCCGAGCCCGAGGCGGGGGAGGAGCAGCTCATACCACCAGGTCACCGCAAGGTGCCACGCCGCAAAGCGCAGGATGCGGCGGTACCGGGCACGCGTGTTCCCGGCGCCGGACACCGGATCGGCCCGGTCCCGGCGCATTGGGGACACTCCCGTCAGTCCTGGGCCAGGATCGAATACAGCTTGCGGCGGGCCTCGTCCAGGACGGCGACGGCCTGCTTGACCTGCTCGGGTGAACCGGAACGGCCCACCTGCGAAGCGGCCTGTGCCAGCTCGATGCCGGCTTTGGGCAGCGCCGCGAAGCCTGGGCCGGCCGTCTGGTCGGTGGGCGCCCAGGGGGCCGACGCCCCGGCGCCGGAGACCTCCTCGCGGCCCGCGTCGGTCAGCGAATAGATCTTCCGGCCGTTGGACTCCTCGGCGCGGATCAATCCCTCATCGGCCAGGAGCTGAAGCGTGTGGTAGACCGAGCCGGCGCTGGGCTTCCAGCTTCCGCTGCTGCGCTCCTCGATTTCCCGGATGATCTGATAGCCGTGCATTGGCCGCTCTGCCAGCAGTGCCAGCACCGCCGAGCGCACCTCGCCCCGTCCGGCGCGGGTTCCCGTGCGCTTTTCGAAGCGCGACCGGAGATCCTCGACCGCCTGCCACATGCCGTCAATGTTGGGGCCGCCAAAGCCGCCCATGGGATGTGAATTACGCATGTTGCTCTCCTTCAGAAGTCGCTAACGATACTCAACGATACATCCCGATATAGGCGAAGGCCAGAGGATCCGATGGGCCGGGGGACGCGTGGAACGGCCGCCGTTTAGCCGCCCGCCGTGGCCTGGCAGGTCTGGTCGCTGCCGGTCTGCGAGACGGCGCCGCCGGCCTCCGCCTGCGGTGCCGTCGGCTTGGATCCGGTGGCGAAGTCCTCGCCCGCGTAGAGCTGCACACCCTGGACGCCCGGGACCTGCTGGACGCTGGAGGCCGGCAAGCCGAAGACGGCGGCGACGTCGGCGGCGACGTCGGCGAAGCCGGCCCCGAAGTACACCATGGTCTGCGGCCGCGGCTGGGCCTGGATGCGGGACAGTTTGGTAAACCCGGCCTCCGAGACCAGCGCCCCGATTTCACTGCCGCGGGCGGCGACGTTGGTGCCGTTGGCCACCGTGACGGGCTGGAGCGCCTTGTTGTAGGCGGGCGCCGCGGGGGCGCTGGAGGTCTCTGCCGGTGCCTCCGACGACGGCGCCGGCTGGGACAGGTCGGCGCTGCGGCGAAGCGCCGCGAAAAGGTTGGACGCCGCCGGTTCGTCCAGCGTCAGGCGGTTGGGGTCCGAGGGAGCGGGAACCGTCGGGGCCGTGATGAAGTTGACCTTGGCCGGGTCGATGTTCTTGAGCCGGCCGGCGAGGGTCAGCATGGTCGGCACCGAGGCCAGGCCGTCGTCGACGGTGAGGTTCTTGGTCATGGTGTCCGCGATGCTGAGCACCTTCTGCGGATCGCCCAGCGTGCCGTCGGCCTTAAGCTTCCGGGTCAGGGACGCCAGGAACGACTGCTGGGCCTTGATCCGGCCCAGGTCCCCGCCGTCGGCGAAGGCATGCCGCGTCCGCAGGAAGGCCAGGGCCTGCTCGCCCTGGACCTGGGACGTGCCCTTGGGCAGGCGGAGGCCGGAGTCGGGGTCGTTGACGGCGGTATTGACGCAGACGTCCACACCGCCGACGGTGTTGGAGAGTTCCTTGACGGCGTTGAAGTCGGCCATCATGAAGTGGTCTACTTCCATGCCGGTCAGCTTGTTCACGGTGTCCACGGCACAGCCGATGCCGGCCTCCGCCATGGCGCTGTTGATCATCACGCCGGAACGGGCCGCGTGCTCCTGGTTGGTGGTGTTGTCCTTGCAGGCGGGAACGTCGACCAGCAGGTCGCGGGGGAAGCTGATGACGTTGACGTGGTTGTTGTCCGCCGAGATGTCCAGCAGCATCATCACGTCGGACTGGCCGTAGCCGGACGAGTCGGCCGCGGACCCGTACTGCCCGTTCTTGCCGCTGCGGGTATCGCTGCCCAGGACCAGGATCTGCAGGCGGTCCTTGCTGTCGTTGACCGCGCCCTCGGTCCGCACGCCGCCGGCGCCCAGGGAGGAGGTGCTGATGTTCGACTGCAGCCGCCACAGCCAGTATCCGCCGAAGGCGAGAACGCCCACCAGCAGCACGGCGGCAACCAGGCCGGTGATCTTAAGCCAGCGGGGCCACCGGCGGCGGTGGTAGTTGCTGCTGCCCTCGACCAGGGTGCCATACCCCGGGTACGGCGCGGCTGGCCCGGGCCCCGGGGTGGATGATTCGTGACGCAATGCAGAAACCTCTCGACAGACACTCGAACCCGGCCATGATACTGGCCCACGCTGGAGATTCACCCGGAAAACACCGGCGGCGCCGGCGGCAGGCACGGATGCCCCCGCCGGCGCCGCCGGTCTGTTTCGTCAGAAAACCCGCGTCGTCAGTCCACCTGCGCCGTCAGGCCGGCCGCCGTGATGGCCGCCGCGGCCGCCGCCTCGTCGTTGTCCGAGCTGTCGCCGCTGATGCCGACGGCGCCCACGACGGCGCCGTCGGAATCCCGCACCAGCACGCCGCCGGGAACCGGGATCAGCCGGCCGCCCAGCGCGGCGGTGGCCGCCGCGATGAAGTAGGCCTGCTGCTCCGCGCGTTCCATGATGGACCGCGATCCCATTCCGAGCGCCAGCGCCCCGTACGCCTTGCCCTGGGCGATCTCGAAGCGGTTGTTCGAGGCACCGTCCTGGCGTGCCGCGGCGGTGACATGGCCGCCGGCGTCCAGGACGACGACGGTGAGGGGCTTGAAGCCGTGTTCCTCTCCCTCGGCGAGGGCCTTGTCGATGATGGTCCGGGCCGTTTCCAGTGTCAGGGTCATGAGGCGTTCCTTGCCAGGTCGTTAGCGTGCTTGTGGGCGGCCCGGCGGCGGTGCAGCACGGGCTCGGTGTAGCCGGACGGCTGGGCCGCACCCTCGAGGACGAGTTCGCGCGCGGCCAGGAAAGCCTCGCCGTCGAACGCGGGGGACATCGGGGTGTAGTTCGGGTCGGAGGAGTTTTGCTCGTCGACGACGGCGGCCATCCGCCGCAGCGACGCCTCCACCTCGTCCTGGGTCACGACGCCGTGGAACAGCCAGTTGGCGATGTGCTGGGAGCTGATCCGGCAGGTGGCCCGGTCCTCCATCAGGGCGGTGCCGTGGATGTCGGGCACCTTGGAGCATCCGACGCCGTCGTTGACCCAGCGCACGACGTAGCCCAGCGTGCTCTGGATGTTGTTGTCCAGCTCGTTGCGCCGGTCCTCGGCGGACCAGCCCGCGGGGTCGCCCACCGGGATGGTAAGCAGCTGCCGCAGGGTGGAGCGGCGCTTGCCGGCGAGCTCGGCCTGCCGGGCGTCGACATCCACCTGGTGGTAGTGGATGGCGTGGAGGGTGGCCGCCGTGGGCGACGGGACCCAGGCGCAGTCGGCGCCTGCCTGCGGGTGGCCGGCCTTCTGCGCGAGCATGTCGGCCATGTTGTCCGGGGCGGCCCACATGCCCTTGCCGATCTGGGCGCGTCCGCTGAAGCCGCAGGCCAGGCCGATATCGACGTTGGCGTCCTCGTAGGCCTTGATCCAGCTGGAGTTGCGCATGTCCGCCTTGCGGACCATGGGCCCGGCGAACATGGAGGTGTGGATCTCATCGCCGGTACGGTCCAGGAAGCCGGTGTTGATGAAGGCCACCCGCTCCCGTGCTTCCTTGATGCAGGCCTTGAGGTTGGCCGAGGTGCGGCGCTCCTCGTCCATGATGCCGATCTTCAAGGTCAGCGGCGCGAGGCCCAGGACCTTCTCGGCGCCGGCCAGCAGCTCGCAGGCGACGGCAACCTCGGCGGGCCCGTGCATCTTCGGCTTGACGATATAGACGGAACCGGCCCGGGAGTTGTGTCCGGCATGGGGGCCGCGCAGGTCGTGCACCGAGCCCAGGCCGGTGAACAGGACGTCGAGGATTTCCTCGGGCACCGGAGCACCGTGGGAGTCCAGGACGGCGTCGCTGGTCATCAGGTGGCCGACCTGGCGGATCAGCAGCAGGGAACGGCCCGGCAGGGTCAGTTCCGAGCCGTCGGCCGCCGTGTACGTGCGGTCCGGGTTGAGGCGCCGGGTGTGCGTGCGGCCGCCCTTGGTGACGTCGGCCGTCAGGGTGCCCTGCATCAGCTGGAGCCAGTTGCGGTAGCCGTCCACCTTGTCGCCGCCGTCCACGGCGGCAACCGAATCTTCGAGGTCCATGATGGTGGTCAGCGCGGATTCCAGGACGATGTCCTTTACCCCGGCGGAATCTCCTGAGCCGATCGCGTGGCTGCGGTCAATCTGGATTTCCACGTGCAGGCCGTGGTGGACCAGAAGGACGGACTCGGGTGCTTCCGCCCCGCCCCGGAAGCCGGCGAACTGGGCGGGATCGGCGAGGCCGGTTCCGCCGTCCGGGGTGTCGGCGACGAGGGCGCCGTCGGCGATCCGGTAGGCCGTGACGGCGGCGTGGGACCCGCCGGCAAGGGGAGTGTGTTCGTCGAGGAAGCGGCGGCCGAACTCGACGACGGCGGCGCCCCGGACGGGGTTGTAGCTGCCGGTCTGCCCGCGGCCGTCGGCGTCGTCGATGACGTCGGTGCCGTAGAGCGCATCGTAGAGCGAACCCCAGCGCGCGTTGGCCGCGTTCGCGGCGAAGCGGGCGTTGAGCAGCGGAACCACCAGCTGCGGGCCCGAGACTGTGGCGATCTCGGCGTCCACACCGTCGGTGCTGATGCTGAAGTCGGCAGGCTCTTCGATCAGGTACCCGATCGAGCGTAGGAATTCCTCGTAGGCCTCCGGATCGAGGGGAGTCCGGCCCTGGGCCCGGTGGTAGTCGTCGATCTGCTGCTGCAACCGGTCCCGGACCACCAGAAGCTCCTGTACCCGCGGGGAGAATTCGGAAATCAGGGCGGCGGCGCCGGCCCAGAACTCGTCGGCGTCGAGTCCGGTTCCCGGCAAAGCCTCGTCCCGGACGAAGGAGTAAAGCTCTTCCGCGACGTGGAGTCCGTTGGTCTCCAAGTGATTCGACATTCCGGTCACGCTCCGTTCACTGTGCATCGTTCGCTGTAAGTCATTCAAATTTCATAATGCGGAATAAAAATATCAATTACTAAAAACTAGCCAGCGCCGCGACCGCTGTCAATGCCGGACCGCCCGGCTGCCCGGTGGTCGGACCACCCGGCCCGAACTGTTGACTGTGATCTGAATCGCACATATGGTCTATCCACTGAACAAGAGATTAATTTCACCATGCGGAAAACACCATCGCTGCTGAATCTCGCCGCGGGTCACAGGCCCACCATCGCTCGGAAAAAACAAAGGAGTTTTTGTGAGTCCCAGGTTTGAGCCCTTTCAGCAGGTCGTAGACCCGATTGCCGGGTCCCTTGCTGTCTCGGCGGTGGTTGCCGCGCTTCCGCTGCTCCTGCTTTTCGTCCTTCTCGGCGTCTTCCGGGTGAAGGCACCCAAGGCCGCCATCGCCAGCCTGCTGCTGTCCATCGTCCTGGCAATCGTCGGCTGGCACATGCCGATCGTCCAGGTGCTCAGCGCCACTGCACAGGGCGCCTTCTATGCGATCTTCCCGATTCTCTGGATCCTGATCAACGCCCTGTGGGTTTACAAGCTCACCGTCGCCACCCCGTGGTTCGAGGTTCTGGGCCGCACCATCCGCTCCATCTCCAATGACCTCCGGATCCTGGCGATCCTGGTGGCGTTCTGCTTCGGCGCGCTGCTTGAGGCGCTGGCCGGCTTCGGCGCGCCGGTGGCGATCTCCGGGGCTATGCTGATGGCCGCAGGCATGAAGCCGCTAAAGTCGGCGATCGTGGCGCTCCTGGCCAACACCGCCCCCGTCGCCTTCGGTGCGATGGCGGCTCCGATCATCGCGCTCAACGGCGTGACCAACATCCCGCTCCACGACCTCAGCTCCATGGCCGGCCGCCAGACCCCGTTTGTCGCCGTCCTGGTCCCGCTGATCCTGGTCTTCATCGTCGATGGCAAGCGCGGCCTGCGGCAGACCTGGCCGGTGGCGCTGGTCTCCGGCGTGGTCTTCGCCGTGGCCCAGTTCCTCGCCTCGAACTTCCTCGTGGTCGAACTGACCGACGTCATTGCCGCCATCGCCACCGTGGCAGCCGTCCTCCTGATGCTCAGGTTCTGGCAGCCGGCGGAAATCGTCGGAATGCACAATGTCAAAGGCAGCGACAGCGACGCCGCCGAGGTCTCGCTGGTCAGCGCCGGAGCACAAGGCCGCACGGGCTACGGAACGTCCTCCGGCCTGGGCGGCGTCAGCCGCAACGGCGAACGTATCGACGCGGCCTCCGCCGGCCCGGCGGCGGGTGCCGCCGTCCGGCCGCCCAACCGCGACGTGTGGATGGCCATCGCTCCCTACCTGATCATCATGGCCGTGTTCTCCATCGCCCAGCTGCCGGACGTAAAGAACTGGCTCTCCGCCGTCGGCTCCGTCACCTTCGAATGGCCCGGGATCGACACCGTGGATTCCTCCGGCCACCAGGTGTCCGCGCACAAGTTCAAACTCGACCACCTGAAAGCCACCGGCACCCTGCTCCTGATCTCGGGCATCATCACCATGGCGCTGTACCGGCTCAGGCCGCTGCAGGGTGTCCGCATCTACCGCGACACGCTCTTCCAGCTGCGCTGGACCATCGTGTCGGTCACGTCCGTCCTGGCGCTGGCATTCGTCATGAACGTCTCCGGCCAGACCAACTCGCTGGGCATCGCACTGGCTTCCGCCGGCGGGTTCTTCGCCTTCCTCTCGCCGCTGCTGGGCTGGATCGGCGTGGCGCTGACCGGATCGGATACCTCCTCCAACTCGCTCTTCGGCCAGCTGCAGGTCACCGCCGCGCAGCAGACCGGCCTGTCGCCGACCCTGATGGCAGCGTCGAACTCCTCCGCCGGCGTGCTGGGGAAGATGCTCTCGCTGCAGAACCTCGCGGTGGCTTCCGCCGCCGTCGGCCTCGACGGGGCCGAAAGCGTCCTGTTCCGCAAATTGCTGGGCTGGAGCCTGGGCCTGCTGGCCTTCATCACCGTCCTGGTCGTCCTGCAGTCCACGCCGATCCTGGGCTGGATGGTCCCCTGAAATAGGGCCGGGACACGTTCGACGGCGTCCCGGCCGGCACCAACCGGGTTGCGGGGCGGGGAACGCCCCGCAACCCTGACGACTTGCGAAAGATTGAGAGCAGACCTGTGAGCACTACCGCCAACGACACCACGGCCCACGCGGGCACCGAGCTGCTGAACGCTGCCCGCCACGGTTCCAGCGACGAAGCCGACCGGATGAGCGTCAACACCGACCGTTCCGGGTACACGCCCGCGACCCTGCCGGACGGCGTCGTCTACGCCACCAGCATCGACGACGTCGTCGAGACCATGGTCCGGGCCACCGCGGGCCGAATCCCGATCGTCGCCCGGGGCGCCGGCACCGGCCTTGCCGCGGGGTCCTCCGCCCAGGCCGGCGAGATTGTCCTGGACCTCTCACGCATGAACCGCGTACTGCGCATCGACCCGCTGGAACAGCTGATCGTCGTCGAGCCCGGCGTCCTCAATGCCGAGGTCAACGCCGCCGCCGGCGAGCACGGCCTGTTCTACGCGCCCGATCCGGCCAGCACCGCGATTTGCTCGATCGGCGGGAACATCGCCACGAACGCCGGCGGGATGCGGTGCGCCAAGTACGGCGTCACCCGTGAGTCGGTGCTGGCGCTGAAGGTCGTGCTCCCGGACGGCCGGATCCTGGTGACCGGCCGGGAAACCATCAAGGGCGTCACCGGATACGACCTCAACGCCCTTTTCATCGGCTCGGAGGGGACCCTGGGCGTGGTGGTCGAAGCCACCCTGCGGCTCCGGCCGATGCCGGTCTCGACGGCGACGGTGGCAGCCTACTTCCCGGACATCGTCGCCGCCGCCGAGGCCGCGTCCGCCATCATTGCCTCCCGCATCACCCCCTCGGTCCTGGAGCTGATGGACGGGCCCACCCTGGCAGCCGTCGATGCCGCCCTCGGTACCGACTACCGCAGCCGCGGCGGGGCGTTCCTGCTGGCCCAGACCGACGGGTACGGCGCCTTCCTGGAACAGGACGTCCTGATCCAGGCGATCGAGCCGTTCGCCACCTCCTACGAAAAAGCCACCGACCCGGAGCGCACAGCCGAACTGCTCCGCGCCCGCCGGGAGGCCATCCCGTCGCTGGAACTGCTGGGCAACGTCTGCATCGGGGATGTCGGGGTGCCGCGCGGCCGGCTTGCAGAAATGGTGACCGGCATCGAGGAGATCTCCCGCCGGACCGGCGTCCGGATCTTCACCGTCGCGCACGCCGCGGACGGAAACCTGCACCCGATGATCGTGCTGGACGAGGGCCAGCCCTCCACCGAGGGACCGGCGAAGGCCGCGCTGGCGCAGATGTTCGAGCTGGCCCGCAGCCTGGGCGGCACCTTGACCGGTGAGCACGGCGTCGGCATCCTCAAGCGCGACTGGCTGGTTGACGAACTGGGTGCGGACTCGCTGGGACTCCAGCACGCCATCAAGGGCGTCTTCGATCCGCTGGGCATCCTGAACCCCGGCAAGGGCATCTAGGGGCGGCCGGCGTCCGCCGCGGTGTTGTATCTTGGAAAACCACGATAATTTCACGATGTGGATATTTGTTGTCGGCTGAGAGTTCAGGAGCGTGTGCATGGCGGAGAAAGCACCGGGAGGCGTCCAGTCGGTTGAGCGCGTCTTCGAGCTTCTGGAACTGATCACCGACGCCGGCGGAGAGGTGATGCTGAGCGAACTCTCATCCTCCGCCGACCTGCCGCTGCCGACCATTCACCGGCTCCTGCGCACGATGGTGACGCTGGGCTACGTCCGCCAGCTGCCCAACCGGAAGTACTCCCTGGGGCCGCGGCTGATCCGCCTCGGCGAGGGCGCCACGAAACAGCTCGGCGTCCTCGCCCGGCCCCAGCTCAAGGCGCTGGTGGACCGGCTGGGGGAGACCTCCAACATGGCCGTCCTCGACGCGGACATGATCATCTACGTCGCCCAGGTACCGTCCCGCCACTCGATGCGCATGTTCACCGAGGTGGGGCGGCGTGCGCACCTGCACTCTACCGGCGTCGGCAAGGCCATCCTGGCGCAACTGGACGACGCGACGGTGCGGGGCATTGTGTCCCGGACCGGCATGCCGACGGCGACGTCCAAGAGCATCGGGGACATCGACGCGCTGCTCCATGACCTGGAAACCATCCGCCGCCGGGGATACTCCATCGACGAAGAGGAACAGGAAATCGGCGTCCGGTGCTTCGCCACCGCCGTGGCCAACGCCCCGACCCCGATGGCGATCTCGGTCTCCGGCCCCGTCTCCCGCGTGGACCAGGCCTTTGCCGACCGGGCCGTACCGCTGCTGCAGGAGGCCGCCCAGGCGATCTCGGACGAACTCAACCTCACCTAGCGGGGGCCGGGCCCGCCAAAGGACTCCAGCCGGCTCTGCATGTCCCAGTACGAGGTGGCCGCCGGCGGTTTAGTTCCGGCCCGCAGGGCGCTGACCACGGCTACTGCCGCGTCTACTGCCGCCCGGTACGGCAACGACCCGGAACTGACCCTGCGGACACCCAGGGCGCCGAGCTCTGCGACCGTCAGCGAGGGGTGGGCCAGCACGTTGACCGGCAGTTCCAGGGCGGCGGTGATGGCCGCGATATCTGCCGGGACAACCAATCCGGGGATGAAGATGCCGTCGGCCCCGGCCTCGGCGTACAGCGAGGCCCGCCGCAAAACCGCCTCCACCGTCGCTTCCTCTCCGAACCAGAAATTGTCCACCCGGGCGTTAATGAAGACCTCCGGGCAGCGCCGTTTGACGGCCGAGATCTTGGCGGCCGCGGCGTGCGGGTCCACCAGGTGGCCGGCGGTGCTGTCCTCCAGGTTGATCCCGGCGGCGCCCGCGTCGGCAAGGCGGGCGACGTAGTCCGCGACCTCCCCGGGATCTCCGGAGTAGCCGTCCTCCACGTCCGCCGTGATGTGGACCGGCAGCCGGCAGAGCTGGGGCACCAGGGCGGCTGTTGCCGCCTTGCTGGAACGTCCCCCGTCGGGCAGTCCGGCGCTGGCCGCAATCCCGAAGCTGGTGGTGCCGATCGCCGGGAACCCGGCGGCGACGAACGCGACGGCGGACCCCACGTCCCACGCGTTGGGCAGCAGGAGCGGCGTTCCCGTCCCGTGAAGCCCGCTGAAGGTGCTCATCCCGGTCTCCCGTCCGGCGGCGGGGCCGCCTGTCCCACTGTTGCGCTCGCTCCGGCCTTCGCTCCGGCAGGGTCCCGGCCGCTGTGCCCGGTCTACGCCTGCCTGCCCGGTTCGTCAACCGCTGTCAGGGTGCCCGGCTAGCATGGCGGCATGGACTCTACGAACACGAAACCCACAGTAGCTGTACTCGGCACCGGCATCATGGGTGCTGCGATGGCCCGCAACCTGCTGCGCGCCGGCCATGAGGTCCGTGTCTGGAACCGGGACCCGGCCAAGGCAGCGCCGCTGGCCGAAGCCGGAGCGCTGGCCGCCGGGTCGCCCGCCGAGGCCGTTACCGGCGCGGATGTGGTGCTGACCATGCTGTACGACGCCGCCGCGGTCAGGGACGTGATCCGGCAGGCGGCCCCGGGCATCCGGCCGGGAACCGCCTGGGTGCAGTCCACCACCGTCGGGGTCCACGACGCCCCGGCGCTGGCGGCGCTGGCCGGCGAAGTGGGCCTGGACCTGGTCGAAGCTCCCGTATCCGGAACCCGGGAACCCGCCGAGGCCGGCCAGCTGCTGGTGATCGCGGCCGGGCCGGCGGCGGTCCGTGAGCGCGTGGCGCCGGTCCTGGATGCCATCGGCGCGCGCACCATCTGGACCGGCGAGGACCCCGCCGAGGGTTCCGCCACGCGGCTCAAGCTCGTGGTGAACAGCTGGGTCATTGCCGCCTCGAACGCCACCGGGGAGATCCTGGCGCTGGCCGGAGCCCTCGGCGTGGAAGCCGACCAGTTCCTCGACCTGATCAAGGGCGGCGGCCTGGACCTGCCGTTCCTGCGCGGCAAGGCCGGCCTGATCCTGGGGGACAAGCTGGAGCCGGCGTCGTTCGCCGTCGACACCTCGCTCAAGGATGCCCACCTGATCCTGGAGGCGGCCCGCGAACACGGTATCCGGCTCGACGGCACCGAAGCAGCCGCCGCGCGCCTGCAGCGGGTGGCCGCCCAGGGCCGCGCCAAGCAGGACATGGCGGCCGCGTACTACGCCAGTGCCGGCCAGGATCCGGCGGCCGGCGGGGACTAGGCGGCCAGCATCCGGCCCGGGGTCCAGCTCAGGGCCGGTCCGGCCACTGCTTGCCGGCCCACGGGTCATAGTCGGCCAGCAGTGCCTCCTTCGGCGGCCGCTTTCCCTCGGGCACGTGCTGCAGGTTGATCCGGACCCGGTACCAGAGCGAACTGGAGCCGCGCATCCCGTCGACCAGGACGTCGGCGGGATGCAGGGCGGGGACCAGGTCCGGGTGCCGTCCCTTCCACTCCTCCAGTGCCGCCAGCGCCTCAGGCTTGGTCCTGGTGCGGGCAACCTCGACCAGGGGCATCGCCGACTGGCGTCGCCCTGAACCGCCCGGACCTGCTGAACCGCCGGAACCGCGGGGCGCCTTTTCCGCCGGGCCGAGTTCGGCGGCCAGGGCGAGGAGCCCGTCCAGGCTGCCGACGGCGTCGTCGATTCCCTCATGCGGGTCCCCGCTCCGGGCGAAGCGCGCCGGTACCGTCAGGACCGTGAACTGCTCGGGCCGGGCCGACGCCACCTCCTCCCAGCTCAGCGGCGTCGAGACCCGGGCATCGGGCAGCGGGCGGATGGAGTACGCGGACGCCACGGTGCGGTCCTTGGCGTTCTGGTTGAAGTCCACAAAGACGCTCTCGCCGCGCTCC
>DASSXE010000478.1:0-4668 GCA_035704125.1 Arthrobacter sp. | reverse complement strand
TGACAACGTCTTCTGGCGTCAAAGCCATCTGGTCACCTCGTTGGTCTAGTTAGTCAGGAGGCCTTCCGGCCGTCAAAACTACGGTACCTAAATATGGTCTGGTTCCTCTAATTCAACACCGCAGTGTCAAACCGGAGTTTTATCTTTTGTGCCGCGCATTGCCGTCCGGGGACGGCGCCGTGCGGGTCCGGTCAGCCGGCGAGGGCCTGCGCGTAGGTCAGCGACCTGGCCACTCCCATGGCGATGGAGACCGCCAGGAACAGCACCAGGAAAGCGAGGTCCAGCGAGATTCCGCCGAGCCGCAGCGGCGGCAGGATCCGGCGGAGCAGCTGGAGCGGCTTGTCCGTCACGGCGTAGACGGCATGCGCGGTGACCAGTGCGGCCCCGCGGGGCCGCCAGCTGCGGGCAAACATCTGGACCCAGTCGAAAACGAGGCGCACGATCAGGGCCACGAAGAAGAGCAACAGCGCGATATAGATGAGTCCGAAAACAATTCCCATGAGTTAGTTCAGATCTCCATGTTCATTCCGGATACCGCAGTGTCCTGGCGGTGGGTGCGCTTCTATTTCAACACGGAAATTCCGGCGTGGCTGCCAGACAGGTCTCCCTGCCCGGCAGCCACGCCGGAATCCCGGACTAGCTTTGGTTGAAGAAGCTCGCCTGCGTCTCGCTGACCTTCTTGTCATCGCCGATCACTTCGACGTACGACGGCGAGAGCAGGAACACCTTGTTGGTGACCCGTTCGATGCTGCCGCGAAGGCCGAACACCAGTCCTGCGGAGAAGTCGACCAGGCGCTTGGCGTCCCCCTCGCCCATGTCCGTGACGTTCATGATGACCGGGATGCCGTCCCGGAAGCTTTCGCCGATCAGCTTCGCGTCGTTGTAGGAGCGCGGGTGGATCGTGGTGATCTGCCGGAGGCCGGTGGATTCTTCGCGGCTCGCGGCCGCTCGCTTGATGGGTGTCACAGGTGCGCGGTATTCCTCTTCGGCGGCGTAGGGCTCTTCCCGGGGGGCCTCGCGGACGGGTGCCGGCGCGCGGCGCTCCTCGCGGTCGTGCTCCATTGGTTCGTCCTCATCCTTGTGCGGGGTGTGATGGTCGGACTCGTAGTGTTCGTCGCCATCAGCGAGCCCAAGATAGATCATTGTCTTGCGCAGAGCGCCAGCCATGGGTCGACTCCTAATCGTGTCCGTTTGCGGGCCGCCCAGCGATCTGACAGTTCCGGCCCGACAGCGCCGGAATCACGGTCCTGGGTTCACTCTGTTGGAATCCCCGCCATTACCTTCCAATACGTTGAACCTACCGCACCGCCGGGCGCGGACCGAGAATATCGGAGCCAATTCGTAGGTGTGTCGCTCCGTATCGGATGGCCGCCTCCAGGTCCTGGCTCATGCCCGCAGAAATCCCGTCGGCCTGCGGGAAGTCGGCCCTGAGGCGCGCGGCGATCCCGGCCAGTTTCTCGAACGCCGGTTCCGGCGCGACGCCCAGGGGTGCCACCGCCATGACCCCGGCCAGACGGAGCCCCGGCGCCTCCGCCAGCTGCCCGGCCAGCCCGGGCACCGCCGCCGGCACCGCCCCGCCGCGGTGCCCGTCGGCGTCGTCCTCGAGGCTGACCTGGATGAAGCAGTCCAGGTCCGGCCGGCCGGTCCGGTCCTGCTCCGCGGCCACGGCCTTGGCCAGCGCGGCGACCAGCTGCGGCCGGTCCACCGAGTGCACGGCGTGGGCGTAGCGTGCCACCGATTTGGCCTTGTTGCTTTGCAGCTGTCCGATAAAGTGCCAGCGGAGCCGCAGGTCCGCCAGGGCTGCCGCCTTCTCCGCCGCCTCCTGGTCCCGGTTTTCGCCGACGTCGGAGATTCCGAGGGATGCCAACCGGGCGACGTCGGCGGCGGGGTGGAATTTGGTCACCACGATCAGCTGCGGCGGCGAGTCCGCACGGCCGGCAGCCGTAGCCGCGGTTACGATCCGCTGCCGGACGGCGGCGAGGCGTTCCCGGAGCTGGAGCGTGCGGGGATCCCCGGCGCCGGTATCCGTCCCGCTCATGCCGCACCTCCGGGGGCGGCCGTCCAGACCAGGCCGGCGAAGCGGCCGGTCCGGTTGTCCCGGCGGTAGGAGAAGAGCTCCGGGTCCTCAAGGGTGCAGCCGCCGCTGTACTCCACGGCGACGCCGGCATCCGCCAGCTGGCTGCGAATCCCGGCGGGGAGGTCAAGCCCGGCGGTCCCCTGCGAGGTGGTGCACCAGGCGGCCGGCACCACGGCGGCGACCTCGGCGCGCATCGCGGCCGGAACTTCGTAGCACTTCCCACAGATCGACGGCCCGATCCAGGCTCCAATCCGTTCCGCCCCCAGCGACCGCATGCTGTGCACGGCAGCCGGGACGACGCCCGAAACCGTGCCCTGCCGTCCCGCGTGCACGGCGGCGAGCACAGGGCTGGCGTGGCCGGCCCTCTCCCCCACCAGCAGGATCGGCACGCAGTCCGCCACCATCACCGCAAGCGGCGCCCCGGTGGACACCAGGGCGTCGGCTGTCGGCGCCGGGAGGGCATCCAGAGGCCCGGTTGCGGCCCCGTCGGCAGCCCCGCCAGCGTCGACGACGGCGACGTCCCGGCCGTGGACCTGGTTCATGAACCGGAAGGAACCCCCGCCGAGTCCCGCCTCGGCCGCCAGCCGCTCCCGGCGGCCGCGCACCGCCGCCGGGTCATCGTCCACGTGCAGGGCCAGGTTGCCGGCCGCCACGTTCGTAAAGGCAGCCCACACGCCGGGGCGCACCTCTGCCCGCCAGGAGAACACTCAACCCACCGCCGGTCGGGTTGCCACTAACAAGAAGAAATCCATATCAGACACCGTAACCTGCGCCAAAGCACCATGGCACCGCCGCGGGGGCAGTGCCATGGTGCTGATTGCTGTTGCTATTTCCAGTGAACAACCGGGTGGACTACTTCAGGAAGTCAGGCACATCCAGGTCGTCGGAGTGGCGGCCGGAGAGATCCGGCTCGACCACCGAGGGCAGGTCGACGTCGAAGCCCGAGTCCGCCGGCACGGCGGAGGGGCGCTGCTGGCCCCAGTTGCTCAGTCCGGACGCGCCGACGCCGGCGTGCATCGGCTGTGCCGGTGCCGAGGCGGGAGCCTGCGCCGGGGCCGAAGCGGGCGCTGCCGGGCGGGCCGGTGCCGGCTGGGACTGGTCCATGGACGGCGACGTGGCCTTGACGTCGTCGAAGCCGGCGGCGATCACGGTTACGCGGGCCTCGTCACCGAGGGCGTCGTCGATCACGGCGCCGAAGATGATGTTGGCTTCCGGGTGGGCCACTTCCTGGACCAGGCGGGCAGCTTCGTTGATTTCGAAGAGGCCGAGGTCCGAGCCGCCCTGGATGGAGAGCAGGACGCCGTGGGCGCCGTCGATCGAGGCTTCCAGCAGCGGGGAGGCGATGGCGAGCTCGGCGGCCTTGACGGCGCGGTCTTCACCGCGGGCCGAGCCGATGCCCATGAGCGCCGAACCGGCGCCCTGCATCACGGACTTGACGTCGGCGAAGTCGAGGTTGATCAGGCCGGGGGTGGTGATCAGGTCGGTGATGCCCTGGACACCGGAGAGCAGCACCTGGTCCGCGGAGCGGAAGGCATCGAGTACCGAGACGTTCCGGTCGCTGATCGAGAGCAGCCGGTCGTTGGGGATGACGATCAGGGTGTCGACCTCGTCGCGCAGGGCGTCGATGCCGGCCTCGGCGGAACCGGCGCGGCGGCGGCCCTCGAAGGTGAACGGGCGGGTGACGACGCCGATGGTCAGGGCGCCCAGCGAACGGGCGATGCGTGCCACGACCGGCGCGCCGCCGGTGCCGGTGCCGCCGCCTTCGCCGGCGGTGACGAAGACCATGTCTGCGCCGCGGATGACCTCTTCGATCTCATCGGCGTGGTCCTCGGCGGCCTGCCGGCCGACCTCGGGGTTCGCACCGGCTCCCAGGCCACGGGTCAGCTCGCGGCCGACGTCGAGCTTGACGTCGGCGTCGGACATCAACAGCGCCTGCGCGTCGGTGTTGATGGCGATGAATTCGACGCCGCGAAGGCCGACTTCAATCATGCGGTTGACTGCGTTCACGCCACCGCCGCCGATGCCGACGACCTTGATGACGGCCAAGTAATTCTGCGGAGCTGCCACGTTACGTGTCCCTTGTTCGTGTTCTATTGCGAAATCTGATGGAGTCCAGCTTGAAAGGTCTAACCCTAACCTTCGACTTGAAGGTTATAGTTATGTCAACTAACTCGTATTTGGAACGCTATTTCCTCTGCCGGGGACATTCAATGACCGCCTCCGCGTGTCGCGGTAATACCGGTCAAATGCCTTCGGCAGAGGCCGGTTAGCGGGTCACCGGGTGCCGGGGCACGCTGACGTCGTAGACCCGGACCGGATTCTTCGGGTCCGCCGGCGCCTTCAACAGGGCGGCGAGCACCTTCGCTTTGAGTTCCTTCTCCCCCGCGTTGCCCCAGACGATGGTCTGGCCGTCCACGAGCTTGAGTTCCACCGCGTCCACGGACTTGGCCGAGGCGTCGGAGAGCCGGGCGAGCACGTCCGGCGGCAGGGCGCCGAGCACCCCGGTGATGGCATGGAACAGGTCCTGGGGCAGGGCGCCTCCCCCGCTGTCAATGACCGGGAGCTTCACCGTGGTGGCGTCCGGGGCGGTG
>DASSXE010000345.1:0-4144 GCA_035704125.1 Arthrobacter sp. | reverse complement strand
GCAGCTCGGACCATCCTTACAACCACTACAGCCTGCTGGCCAGCATGGAGGACATCTTCGGCCTTCCGCGCCTCGCCGGCGCCGGGGAACCCGGGGTCAATACCTTCGGGGCCGACGTCTACCGGTCCGGAACCTAGGACGAAGCCATGACGCGACGAAGCTTCCGCCGCGGCGGCGCCCGAAACGGTGCCCGGCCGAAAAGCTCCCGGCAGAGCAGCGCCGGGCCGAACAGCGCCAGGGCCCGCGGGCGGCTGGCCGCGGCGGCCGCGCTGCTGCTGCCGCCGGGCCGCCGTCGCCTGCTCCTCGCCTCCGGGTCCACGGTCGTCCTGCTGCTGCTGGTCGCGGTGCTTTCCGGCGCGGGAATGGGCGCCTCGGGCGTGCTGGGCAACGTCCTGGGCGGCCTGCGCCTGCTGCAGGGAAACCCCGCGGAGGGGATCTCAAAGATCAAGCACGTCGTGATCATCACCCAGGAAAACCGGTCCTTTGACAGCTACTTCGGCACCTACCCGGGGGCTGACGGGATCCCCATGCAGAACGGGGTGCCGTCCGTGTGCCTGCCCGATCCTGGCCACGGAGGCTGCGTCCGGCCCTACCACAACGCCGAGGTCAGCAATGCGGGAGCCCCGCACAGCCACTCCGATGAACTTGCCGACGTCAACGGCGGAGCCATGGACGGCTTCGTCGCGCAGGCGGAAAAGGGACTGGCCGGCTGCCTCCCGACGGACGCCGGCTGCGACTACGGCACCAAAGCGACCGACGTCATGGGCTATCACGACGGCAGCGACCTCCCCAACTACTGGGCCTACGCCCAGAACTACACCCTGCAGGACCACCTTTTCGCGGCGGCGGCCGCCTGGAGCCTGCCGGCCCATCTGTACCTGGTCTCCGAATGGTCCGCCAAGTGCAGCAGGGCCGGCGACCCATCGTCGTGCGTCAACGCCCTGCAGAACCCGGACAGCGGCCCCGACCCCGAGATCATCCGGAACACCCTGATTGGCAAGTGCCAGACCGGCCTGGATCTGCAGCCCTGCCAGGACGCGCTCAAGTCCGCCGGCATCAGCCCGGACCTCGCCGCCCAGATCGACCAGCTCATCACCGCCAGCTGCAAGCCCACGGACTCGTACCCCTCCTGCCAGTCCGCGGTGGATGCCGCCGACGTGCCGGCCGCCCTAAAAAAGAAGCTCAGTGACGCCGCCAAGAAACTCGAACTGCCGGACTACGCCTGGACGGACCTGACCTACCTGCTGCACCAGCAGCACGTCCCCTGGGCCTACTACGTCTTCGACGGGACCGAACCGGACTGCCGCAACGACGCCGCCACCTGCGCCCCGGTGAAACAGGACGCCAAGACACCCGGGCTCTGGAATCCGCTGCTGTATTTCGACACCGTCAAGGAGGACGGCGAGCTCGGCAACATCCAGGCCCTCGGCAACTTCTACGACGCCGCCAAGACGGGCACCCTCCCGGCCGTCAGCTGGGTGGCACCCACGGACAAGGTCAGCGAGCATGCCCCGGCCAGCATCAGCACCGGCCAGGCTTACGTTGCCGGGCTGATCAACGCCGTCATGTCCGGCCCGGACTGGGACAGCACCGCCATCTTCCTGACCTGGGACGATTGGGGCGGCTTCTACGACCACGTGGCCCCGCCCGTCGTGGACGAAAACGGCTACGGCCTGCGGGTGCCCGGCCTGATCATCAGCCCGTACGCGAGGAAGGGCTATATCGACCACCAGAGGGCCAGCCACGACGCGTACATTAAGTTCATCGAGGACGACTTCCTGCACGGCCAGCGGATCGACCCCGCCACCGACGGCCGGCCGGACGGCCGCCCCAGCGTCCGTGAAAACAGCCCGCTGCTGGGCGACCTGACCAGGGCCTTCGACTTCAACCAGGCCCCTCAGCCGCCGCTGATCCTCTCCAACGCCACGACGTACTGACGGCGCCGTCCCTTGCCCGGGGGGCGCCGGACGGTCGCGGGGTGCGGCGGCCGGCAGGGTCAGACGACGGCGCCGGGCGCGGCCTCGTTCAGGGGCTCCGGGCCGGGGACGTCCCGGCCGGTCCAGGTCTTGATGATGGTCCAGCCGACGGCGGCCAGCGGCACCGCCAGCAGCGCCCCGATGACCCCGGCGAGCATGGTTCCGGCGGCCAGGGACAACAGGATCACCAGGCCGTGGATGTGCAGCACCTTGCCCATCAGCAGCGGCTGCAGGACGTGGTGTTCCAGCTGGTTGGCGCCGATCAGGACCGCGAGGACGACGACGGCGGCGCCGGGCCCGTTGGAGACCAGGGCGACCAGCACGGCGAGGCTGCCGGCAGCGGTGGCGCCGATGATCGGAATGAACCCGCCGATGAAGACGAAGACGGCCAGCGGCACGGCGAGCGGGACCCCGAGAATCAGCAGGGCGATGGCGACGATGAGGGCGTCGATGGCGGCGATCAGCGCCGTGCCGCGCACGTAGCCGCCGAGGACCCGGGTGCTCCGCTCGGCTGCCCGGTGCGCCTTGGCCTCGTGCCTGGCGGGGAGGAAGCCGAAGAGGAAGTCCCGGATCTGGGCGCCGTCCTTGAGGAAGAAGAACAGGATGACGGCCATCAGGACCATTCCGGCGAGGATCTCCCCACCGGTCCGCAGGCCGATGAGCGCGTCAGACCCGAGGCTGCCGCTGGCGAAGAATTTCTGCACCGAGTCCTTGGCGGAGCTGATCTCCTGGTCCGAGACCGGGATGGGCCCGTTGTTCAGGAACGCATGCAGCTGATCCACGCCGGCCAGGGAGCGGGCCACCAGCTCCTTCCACTGCATCCGGACCAGGGCCACCACCGCGGTGACAACCCCGCCAAAAACGGCCAGCACCGCGACGAAGGACGTCAGCACGGCCAGGGCCCGCGGCCAGCCGTGGCCGGAAAGCCACCGGACCAGCGGCGAGATGGCGGAAGCCAGGATCAGGGCCAGCACCACGGGGATGACCACCAGCGGCACGCGGGTAAGGACCCAGATCGCCACCCAGACCAGGCCGGCGAGGAGCAGCACCTGCGCGGCGCGCGTTCCGGCGCGCCCCAGCCCGTCGGACCAGAGCGCCGCGGGGCCCTTCGCCGGCGCTGCGGCGGGAACGGACGCCGGGGAAGCGTCGCGGGCGGGGACCGGGGTCTGGAGGGCCCCGGCCTGTGGGGTTTCGGTCATCTGCGTTCTCTCCTTCACCACCGGCGGGTGGACGCTGGCAGGGCCACGGCCGTTGTACCGGTGTATTCGATACTGACTGCGCATTATCCATGATTTGCCTGACGCCCGGCTGGCAGGCAGCACCGCCAGGACTCTGGCCGGGGTTGCGGATCGTTGCTAGCGTGGCCGCATGAGCCCGCCGAAGACTCCCGCCGAGATCCTCACCGTCGCCGGGCACGAGGTGCGCATCTCCAGCCCGGACAAGGTGGTCTTCCCCGGACCGGGACTGACCAAGCTGGACCTGGTCCACTACTACCTCGCCGTCGCCGACGGCGCGCTGCGGGGAGCGGGCGGACGGCCGATGGTGCTCAAGCGGTTTCCCAAGGGCATCGACGCGGAACCGTTCTTCCAAAAGCGGGTGCCGGAGAACCACCCGGACTTCGTCGGTACCTGCACTCTGCACTACGCCTCGGGAACGTCCGCGGAAGAAGCCGTCGTTAACGACGCCGCGGGCCTGGCGTGGCTGGTCAACCTTGGCTGCCTGGACCTGAATCCGCACCCGGTCCGTGCCGGGGACCTGGAGCACCCCGACGAGCTGCGCGTCGACCTCGATCCCATGCCCGGCGTCGACTGGTCACAGATCGTCGACGTCGCCCTGACCGCACGGGAGGTCCTCTCCGACGTCGGCCTCGTGGGCTGGCCGAAGACGAGCGGTTCCCGCGGGCTGCACATCCTGGTGCGTATCGAACCCCGGTGGACCTACCCGGAACTGCGGCTCGCCGCCGAGGCCCTGGCCCGCGAGGTGGAAAACCGCGCCCCGGGCCTCGCCACGGCGAAGTGGTGGAAGGAGGAGCGCGGCGAGAGCGTCTTTGTGGACTTCAACCAGAACGCCAAGGACCGCACCGTGGCGTCCGCGTACTCCATCCGCCCGCTGCCCGATGCCCGGGTCTCGACGCCGCTGAGCTGGGAGGAGGTGGCGTCGGCCCGGCC
>DASSXE010000171.1:0-4106 GCA_035704125.1 Arthrobacter sp. | reverse complement strand
GACGCCGCCGGCGAGGCCTACGACAAGGTGGCGAGGCTGCTGGGACTCGGCTACCCGGGCGGACCGGCCATCGACAAGCTCGCCCGGACCGGCAACCCCAAAGCCATCCGGTTCCCCCGCGGTCTCTCGCAGCCTAAATACCTGGGCACGGCCGACGAACCCGGCCCGCACCGCTACGACTGGTCCTTCAGCGGACTCAAGACCGCCGTCGCGCGCTGCGTGGAGCAGTTCGAGGCCCGCGGCGACGTCGTTCCGGTCGCGGACATCGCGGCGGCCTTCCAGGAAGCGGTGGTGGATGTGATTACGGCCAAGGCGGTGCTGGCCTGCCGGGAGAACGGCATCACCGAACTCCTGCTGGGCGGGGGAGTGGCTGCCAACTCGCGGCTGCGCCAGCTCACCGAGCAGCGCTGCACCTCGGCCGGGATCCGGCTGACCGTGCCGCCGCTGACACTGTGCACCGACAACGGAGCCATGGTGGCCGCCCTCGGGGCGCAGCTGGTGATGTCCGGAGCGGCGCCGAGCGGGATCGGCTTCGCGCCGGACTCCTCCATGCCGGTCACGTCCGTCTCGGCGTAACCGCGGGCGGGTGACACCAGGGGGCCGGCAACCGGTCCCCGCGGACGGGATTACGCCGCGGGTCCCTGCCGCATCTGCTTGACCAGGTCCAGGACGACGGCGCGCAGGTCACCGCCGTGCTCCGCGGCGACCCGGCGCTGCCGCTGGTAGCCGGCGCCGCGGTCGATGATCTTCCCGACGTCCGCCAGCTCGGCGGCGCAACCCAGCTCCTCCGCCACCGGGGCCAGCCGGGCCAGGGTTTCGCGGAGGTGGTCGGTGACGAGTTGTTCGTTTCCTTCGGCGTCGAGAATGATGATCGCGTCCAGTCCGTACCGGGCCGCGCGCCACTTGTTTTCCTGGACATGCCACGGCGGCATGGTCGGGATCGTCCCGCCGTTATCCAGGATGGTGGAGAACTCGTGGACCAGGCACTGGGTAAGCGCTGCGACGGCTCCGACCTCTTCGAGGGTGGCCAGGCCGTCGCAGATGCGCATCTCGATGGTGCCGAGGTTGGGCACCGGGCGGATGTCCCAGCGGATCTCCGAGAGGGCATCGATCACCCCGGTGGTGAACATGTCCTGGACGTACGACTCGTATTCGGACCAGCTGCCGAACTGGAACGGCAGGCCCGCCGTCGGAAGCTGCTGGAACATCAGCGCCCGCTGGGAGGCGTAGCCGGTGTCCTCCCCGCCCCAGAAGGGACTGGACGCGGAGAGCGCCTGGAAGTGCGGGAAGTAGTTCACCAGGCCGTCGAGCACCGGCAGTACCTTGTCCCGGCTGTCGAGGCCGACGTGGACGTGGACCCCGTAGATGACCATCTGCCGGCCCCACCACTGGGTGCGGTCGATCAGTTTGGCGTACCGCTCCTTGTCCGTCACCGGCTGCAGCTGCGGCGGGCTGAACGGGTGGGACCCGGCGCAAAACACTTCGACGCCCATAGGGTCGGTGACCTCGCGCAACGCGGCCAGCGAACTGTCGAGGTCGGCCTTCGCCTCGGCCACCGTGGTGCAGATCCCGGTCACGAGCTCCACGGTGTTCAGGAGCAGTTCCTGCTTGATATGCGGGTGCTCGTCGTCCTCGTTCAGCTCGGGGTGGCGGGCGGCCACCCCGCGGAGCACTTCGCCGGCCACCGAGGCCAGCTCGCCGGTTTCGGCGTCGACGAGGGCGAGCTCCCACTCCACACCAAGAGTTGATTGCCTGGATGAAGCGAAATCAATCTTCATGTGGTCCCTTCGCGGTAGTGGCGGCGCTCGCCGGTTGTCATGTGCGCCGTCACCGCCGCCGTGGCGGCGAGCGGGGGTAAGGCAACAATGTCCCAAGTCTAGTGCAGGGGTAGCATCGTGCTGGTGGTCAAGTTACAGCTGATGCGTGAGAGTTTTCACAGCCGGAGCCTGTTGCCCGCAACCGTGGCGCTGCTGGCCGGGCTGGCCCTGCTGGCCGGCGGGTGCGCCGCCCCGATCCATCAGGACGCCGGCGCCGCAGCCGGCACCTCCGCGTCCGCGCCGCTCGGATGGGGGCCGGAGCGCAGCGATGCCGATGCGGCCGCCAAGGCCGTGGCGGGCATGTCCCTGGAGCAAAAGGCCGGACAAGTACTGTTGCCCTCCTTTACCGGCCTCGACGTCGAAGCGCACGCCGGAACCGTGGAGCGGCTGCACCTGGCCGGGGCGATCGTCATGGGCGACAACGTCCCGCTGTCGGCGGACGGGCAGGTGGACACCGCGGCCATGCGCTCCGCGACCGACCGGCTGCAGCGCGCCGTCCGCGCCGACGGCCGCAGCTGGCCGGGCATGATCGGCGTCGACCAGGAGGGCGGGGCGGTGGCCCGGTTGCGCTCCCCGCTGACGGAGTGGCCCGCGCCGATGAGCTATGGGGCCGCGGGCAGCGATCCCCTGGCGGCCGACGCCGGACGGGCCATCTCCGCGGAACTCGCGGGGGTCGGTTTCAACGTCGACTTCGCCCCTGCGGCGGACGTCACCATGGGCCCGGCCGACCCCACGATCGGCGCCCGGTCCTTTTCCGGCAGCCCTGACTCCGCGGCCGCCATGGGCACCGCCTTCTCCAGGGGAATGCTCGACGCCGGGATCCTGCCGGCCACCAAACACTTTCCCGGGCACGGGTCGGTGACCGTCAACTCGCATGAGGGGCTGCCGGTGCAGGCGGCGAGCCTGGACCAGCTGAGGGCCAAGGACCTGAAACCCTTCCAGGCGGCAATCGACGCCGGTCTGCCGATGATCATGACCGGGCACATCGCCGTCCCGGCGCTACAGCCGGGCGTTCCCGCGTCCGTCTCGCCGGCCTCCTACGCCGAGCTGCGGCGGATGGGCTTCCGTGGCGTCGCGGTGACCGATGCCATGAACATGGGGGCGATCACCAAGCAGTTCCCGAACGACACCTCGGCGCCGCTGGCCATCGCCGCCGGGGCTGACCTGGTGCTGATGCCTGCGTCGGTCGAGGCGGCCCACGCCGCGATCGTGAACGCGGTCCGCAACGGCTCCCTGCCGGCCGCCCGCCTGGACGAGGCCGCGCAGCGGGTGGCCACCATGCAGCTGTGGCGCGGACGCAGCCGGCCGGCTCCGGGTGCGGCGCCGGGCTCCGGCTCGGCGCTCTCGGAAAAAGTTTCCCGGGAGGCCATCACCGTGCTGGCCGGGCCGTGCAGCGGCCGGATGGTCCCGGCCAGCGTCCGGGTCGCCGGCGGATCCGAACAGGACCGCGCCCGCTTCGCGGCGGCGGCCCGGCAGGCCGGCGTCGGCGTCGGTGCCGGGCCCTTGGTGGCGCTGATCGGCTACGGCGGTGCGCCGGCCACGGCGGATGTGGCGGTTGCCCTCGACGCACCGTGGCCGCTGGAGAAATCCGTCGCACCGGCCAAGATCGCCCTGTACGGCCGCAGCCAGGAAGCCTTCGACGCCCTGCTGCAGGTGCTGGCCGGCAAGGCTGCCGCCCCCGGGAAGCTGCCTGCCGCCGTCGGCGCCCAGGGCCCCGGCACCGGCTGCCACTGAACGGGGCCAGCTAACGGGGTTAGTGGACGGGGTCACCGGACGGCGGTGCGGTCCCCGGTGTGGTGGCGTTTAATGGTGCAGTGCCCATCCTGAATAAAGACATGACCCTCTGCATCTCCCTCTCGGCCCGGCCGAGCAACAACGGGACGCGCTTCCACAACCACCTCTATGACCAGCTCGGCCTGAACTGGATCTACAAGGCCTTCGCTCCCACCGACCTGGCCCAGGCCATCGCCGGAGTCCGCGGGCTGGGTATCCGGGGCTGCGCGGTGTCGATGCCCTACAAGGAGGACGTCATCGCCCTCGTGGACGTGATGGACCCGTCCGCGCAGGCCATCGACTCGGTCAATACCATCGTCAACGACGACGGCACCCTGACGGCCTACAACACCGACTACACGGCAATTGAGCAACTGCTGCAACGCAACGCGGTCCCCGCCGGGTACTCCGTTTGGCTGCAGGGCGCCGGGGGAATGGCGAAGGCGACGGCGGCGGCGCTGCGCGACGCCGGCTTCCGGAACGTCACCATCATTGCCCGCAATGAGGCCGCCGGCC
>DASSXE010000512.1:0-2838 GCA_035704125.1 Arthrobacter sp. | reverse complement strand
AAGGAGCGGCTGGGCCTGGGCAGGCTGCTGTTCCTGCTCGGCTACACGGAGAACCAGGGCTTCCGGGACGACGCCGTAGCCGCCAAGGAGGACACCGAGCTGTGGAGCGCGCTTGCGGAGTCCCTGGCGCAGCTGGCGGACCGGGCGCTGAGCCGCGGGGTGCTGCAGGGCTACCTCACCGTCGACGAGTCCCTGCGCACGGTCAAGGGGCGGATCAGGATCTCGGACCAGATCTCGCGCCGCCCGGGGATGCTGGTGCCGCTGGAGGTTTCCTACGACGAATTCACCGAGGACATCCCGGAGAACCGGATCCTCCGCGCCGCCCTGGAGCGGATGTCGCAGGTCCCGGGGGTGCGCGCCGACGTGCTGAGCCGGCTGCGGCGGCTGAAGGGAAAGCTCGACGCCGTCACCCGGCTGCAGTCGGGTGCCCCGCTGCCGCCGTGGCGGCCCAGCCGGATGAACACCCGGTACCACGCGGCCCTGCGGCTGGCCGAGCTGATCCTGCGGAACGCCTCGGCGGAAGCGGGCGACGGCAAGCAGCACGCGGCGTCGTTCGTGGTGGACATGTCCAAAGTCTTCGCAGACTTCGTCGGGACGGCGTTGCGCGAGGCGATGGCCGCCTACCCGGGGGAGATGCGGCTGCGGTACAACGCGATGCTGAACGAGGCGGTCCAGGACTCGGACCGGATCATGGTCCAGCCAGGTGCCGTGCATCTGCTGGGCGGCCGGCCCGTGGTGGTCTACGACGCCAAGTACCAGGCGGCGTCCGACATCGGCGCCTCGCTGTCCGGGGACCACTACCGGATGCTGGCGTACTGCACGTCGCTGCGGGTCCCCACGGCGTGGCTGGTCTACCCGGGTACGGGAGAGATCAAACTGCGGCGGATCCTCAACACGGACATTGACGTGGTGGAGTTCCCGCTTGACCTGTCCCTGCCGCCGGCGCAGATTCTGGCGTCCGTGGCCGACCTTGCGCAGCAGTCCTGGGGCGAAGTCGTTCGGCAGGCGACCATCAGTCGCTGACGGCTGGCCGCGACGGCACGGAATTCCGCGCCGCCGGGCCGGGAAAGGCTAGGCCGTGCCGTCCTGGACGGTCGCGGAGACGGAAAGCAAATGGTTCAGGAGTGCCTTCTCCGGCTGTCCCGGATTGTCCGCCACGTGCCAGCGGAGCTGCTCGCGAACGGCCGCCTCTTCCGGATTCTCCTCGGAAAGGATGACGTCGATGATGTCGGAAACCTGCCTGCGGAGGGGATCAAGCTCCCCGGCGGCCTCCGGGCTCCGGACGGCGTGCAGCGTGCGGGCCTCGGTGGACAACAACAAGTGTGGCATCGTGATTCTCCTGCGGAGTGAGTAGTACCCCCACGTACTGACCAATAGAGTCCTAGTCCCCGAATGACGATTTTAGCTCAGGAGCACCGGCCTGTCTCTGGTCGGCAGGCAGATATTTCCTGTGCCGGCTGATCAGCGTGGACCGAAAGGCCCGCAATCCTCAGGGACGGACGACGGCGGGTTGCAGCCGCCGGTGCTGGGGGAGTACCGGCGATGCCGAGATTACCGGCGGTTTTGGTCCGACGGGTGGAACCGGCCAGCGAAGGACTCTCCCGGCGTGTCGCGGGTCACTCTCGTTGCGGATCGGGCCGCTTTCATTGGGAGCCGGACAGGAAGGTTTCCAGTTGGGTTTCCAATGATGGCAGGTCTTTGATGTGGCACTCCCAGACGGTGAGGACGTCCCAGCCCAGGCCCTCGAGCT
Organism: Arthrobacter sp.; assembly: GCA_035704125.1. Classification (GTDB taxonomy): domain Bacteria; phylum Actinomycetota; class Actinomycetes; order Actinomycetales; family Micrococcaceae; genus Arthrobacter. The sequence goes on along the minus strand of DASSXE010000512.1, from coordinate 1,088 downwards.
GGCGGCGCTGGTCGGCGTCGCGGTTCCTGGTCCGGCTTCGTTTGGTCTCCCAGAACTCGGCGTTGGTTTTCGGTGCGTGCCGGCCGACCCGGCAGTCGTGGAAATGCCAGAAGCAGCCGTTGACGAAGATGACCTTGTGCCGGCTGGCGAACACCAGATCCGGGTTTCCGGGAAGCTTTCCCCCGCCGGCCGCTCCGTGGAGACGGTACCGGTAGCCCTTGGCGTGCAGCAGGCGACGGACCAGGAGCTCGGGCTTGGTGTTCTTGCCCCGGATGCGGGACATGTTCCAGCTGCGCCGCTCCGGAGTCAGACTGTCCGCCATGATTTAAGTCTAGGCGGCGGTAAAGGTGGGGCAGGCCTAGATTTCCCGCTCCGGGTGTTCGCCGAACTGGAAGTGGCGTCCGCTGGTGGCGGTGGGTTCAATCTCGACGTAGAAGTCCTTGAGCGTGGGAACCCAGGGCTTGAGTCCCAGGGATTCCGCCGCGGCGATCTCGGCTGAGTGTTCCAGGGCCCGGGCCGTCCCGCGGACCACCACCGACCAGGCTTCCTCGGAGAGGATACCGTCCGTCTCGAAGAGGACCTTCGAATTAATCGTGAGCTCGGCGAGTTTGTTGCCGGGTGCTGTGCGCAGGTAGAGCTTGCGGTCGGCGACGGCGTAGTTGACCGGAAAGATGTCCGGTTCGCCGGCGACTGTGACCACCAGCCTGCCGTGTTTGGTGCCCTCAATGAGCTTCCAGCTTTGGTCATCGGTGAGGGTAAGGATCGGGTGACCGTCTGCATGTTCGAACATCATGCGCCCATTGTTCTATCCGGCGTAGAAACGCGCCAGAGGCCAAAAGGAACTGTTTACCGGCGTTCTCCCGGTTGGAACGTCTGTGGATAACTCTTACGGCCGGAAGTGGAGTCAGTTACCCTTAGGCATTGTTTGGATTCAGGCGTCGTGATTTTCTCTTGGGGGATCAGCTGAATATGACATCTCGCGCTCCAATTTCCAGCCGCCAGCGCTCCGCCTTAGCCGCGCTTCTTCTCGCCGCCCTCCTCGGCACGGGGGCCTGCACCGCCGGCCAGCCACCGCCACCGCAAACGTC